>JAGWUU010000023.1 GCA_028868335.1 Sphingomonadales bacterium
CACCCGCATCAACGGGGGAAGCCTTCATGGATCAGTTGCTTGCCAATCTCATTGCCGCTTCGCTTGCCTTCGTTGGTACGCATTTCGCGCTGTCGCACCCCTTGCGCCGCGCCGTCACCGGGGCGGTCGGGGAGAAGGGTTTCCAGGCGGTCTATTCGCTGGTTGCGCTGGCGACCTTCGCCTGGATGGTCCTGGCGTTCCGCGCCGTGCCGATCGGCGTTCCGGCCTGGAACGGCCAGTCCGACCTTGCCTGGGCGATCGCCACCGCGGTCATGCTGGTTGCCTCGGTCCTGCTGGTCGGTTCGTTCCTTGGCAATCCCGCGCTGCCCGCGCCCAATGCCGCGAACCTGGCGAAGCATGGCCCGCACGGCGTGTTCTTCATCACCCGCCATCCGATGATGTGGTCGTTCACCTTTTGGGGACTGGCCCACGTGCTGGTCAGCCCGACGCCGCGCGTGATCGTCCTGTCCGGCGCGCTGGCGATTCTCGCGCTGGCCGGGTCGCGGATGCAGGACCGCAAGAAGGAAGTGCTGATGGGCGGGGCATGGAGCCAGTGGGAGCGCAAGACCAGCTTCTGGCCCCGCTTCGGCGGCCTTGCGCGGAGCGGGGCCGTGCCGTGGATCGGCGGGATTGCGCTGTGGCTTGGCGCGAGCTGGCTCCACGGCTGGCTGATCGGGATACCTGCCGGGGTGTGGCGCTGGATCTGATCGCCTACCAGTCGTCGGCGATGGCATCGGCGGGCGCGAACAGCGGGCGGCACGCCAACGCGATCAGTCCGGCGAGCGCCATTGCGCCCGCGCCAAGCACCAGCGCCCGCTGGAGGTCATGGCCGAACAATCGGCTGGCGAACAGGGCGATGGCCAGCGAGGTGACGGCTTGCGGCAGCACGGTCGAGAACGAGAACAACCGCGTGAAGAAAGCGCCGCGCCCCTCGGGCGCCAGCTTGCCGAGTATTGCGTAGGGGATCGACCCGATCGCGCTCCAGCCGATCCCGATCGCAACGAAGGCCGGGACCAGCATCACCGGCCTTTCCGCCAAGGCCAGCAAGCCGAAGCCAAGCGCGGCGATCAGCAACGCCGCGCCATAGGTCAGCCCATGACCGGCGCGGGCGATGACGCCGGGCAGGACAAGCGTTCCGGCAGCCCCCAGCGCGGCATAGCCTGCAAAGCACAGGCTCACCGCGACCAAGGCAGGCTGAAGATCCTGCGCGCCGCCGACTCCCAGATGCAGCACCCGCCCGGCGAAGAATGGCACGGCGTTGATCCACAGCGCGAACATCGCGCTCCAACTGAAGAACTGGATGACGAACAGCGCGATCAGGACACGGCGAAAGGGGGCGGGCTTGCTGCTACTCATGCACTGATCACCAGTCTCTCGATGCGGCATCGAGCCACAGGCCAAAGTTTCGCACGGTGACGGGGGTACCGTCCGGCCAGGCAGGCCACGACTTGAGCTTTCGGCCGTGGGTTTTCGCAAAGTCCGAGGGCCAGTCCATAGTCACGTCGTCTTCGTCGATCGGAAGGTCATTCCAGAGATGATCATCTGGATGGGGTGTCAACGCAGGGGTGACATAGGGCAGGATGGTATCCCAAAGGAAAATGGCCGTCGCCGGACTGACTGAGGGAGCCAATTCGGCTAGGAACTCTTCCCTCGTCGGATTTGGTCGACGAGCGAGGGTTTGATCGACCATGCTGCGGGTGTTGCGCGTTGCGCGCCAGATGATCAGGGCAAGAACGACAAGCGCGAATGCCCAAGGTGCAAGCTTCGGCAACACGCCCTAGGCCCGCGCCTCTTCCACCCCGGCCGAGTTGTGGCGCAGCGCCTTCAGCACGGTGTCGACGATTCCCCCGGCGTTGAGGCCGGCGGCATCGTATTGCTTGTCGGGCGCGTCCTGGTCCTGGAACCGGTCAGGCAGGCGCATGGTGCGGATCTTGAGCCCGCCATCGGTCAACCCCTCGTCGCTGGCGAGGGTCAGGACGTGGGCGCCAAGTCCGCCGATCGAACCTTCCTCCACCGTCACCACGACTTCATGGGTCGTCATCAACTGACGGATCAATTCGCTGTCGAGCGGCTTGGCGAAGCGCATGTCGGCAACGGTGGTCGAAAGCCCTTTGGCCTCAAGCTGGTCGGCGGCCTTCAACGCCTCGGCCAGCCGCGTACCGAGCGAGAGGATCGCGACCTTCGATCCATGGCGGACGATCCGGCCCTTGCCGATCTCCAGCCGCTGCGGAACATCCGGCAGGGCCGCCCCGGTGCCGTTGCCGCGCGGGTAGCGGAAGGCGATCGGGCCGCTGTCGTGGCACGCGGCGGTATAGGTCATGTGGACCAGCTCGGCCTCGTCGGCCGCGGCCATGATCACGAAATTGGGCAGGCTGGCGAGGTAGGTGATGTCGAAGCTGCCAGCATGGGTCGCTCCGTCCGCCCCGACCAGCCCGGCGCGGTCGATCGCGAAGCGAACGGGCAGGTTCTGAATCGCGACGTCGTGGACCACCTGATCATAGGCGCGCTGGAGGAAGGTTGAATAGATCGCGCAGAACGGGCGCATCCCCTGTGCCGCCAGGCCCGCCGCGAAAGTCACCGCGTGCTGCTCGGCGATGCCGACGTCGAAGGCACGGTCCGGGTGCTTCTGCGCGAACCTGTCGACCCCGGTGCCGCTGGGCATCGCGGCGGTGATCGCGCAGATCAGCGGGTCGCTGTCGGCCAGCTTCGCCAGAGTTTCGCCGAACACGTTCTGGTAGGCCGGGGCACTGGCCGTGGCCTTGACCTGCTGCCCGGTGACGACATCGAACTTCTGCACCCCATGGTACTTGTCGGCCGCCGCCTCGGCCGGGGCATAGCCCTTGCCCTTTTGGGTGACGACGTGGACCAGGCACGGCCCTTCGGCCGCATCGCGCACATTCTCGAGAATAGGGATGAGCTGTTCCAGATTGTGCCCGTCGACCGGGCCGACATAATAGAACCCCAGTTCCTCGAACAGCGTCCCGCCCATGGCCATGCCGCGGGCGAATTCGTCGGTTTTCTTGGCGGCCTTGTGCAGCGGCTCGGGAAGGTGGCGCGAAATGCGCCGGGCAATGTCGCGCACCCGCAGGAACGGACGCGAGGACACGAGCTGGGCAAGGTAGGCCGAAAGCCCGCCGACCGGCGGGGCGATCGACATGTCGTTGTCGTTGAGAATCACCACCAGCCGGTTGCCGGCGATCTTGGCGTTGTTCATCGCCTCATAGGCCATGCCCGCGCTCATCGCGCCGTCGCCGATTACCGCAATGCCCTTGCCCGGCGTGCCCGCCAGCTTGTTAGCCACGGCAAAGCCCAGCGCCGCCGAAATCGAGGTGGAACTGTGCGCGGTGCCGAAGGGATCGTATTCGCTCTCGCTGCGCTTGGTGAAGCCCGAGAGCCCGCCGCCCTGGCGCAGGCTGCGCATGCGGCTGCGCCGTCCGGTGATGATCTTGTGGGGATAGGCCTGGTGGCCGACATCCCAGACCAGCCGGTCGTCGGGCGTGTTGAAGACGTAGTGGATCGCGACGGTCAGCTCGACCACGCCAAGGCCCGAACCCAGGTGCCCGCCGGTCTGGCCGACCGTGGCGATGGTCTCGGAGCGCAGTTCGTCGGCAAGCTGGCGCAGTTGCGCGGGGGGCAAGCGGCGCAGGTCCTCGGGGGTATCGACCGCATCGAGCAAGGGTGTCGCCGGAGTTTGGCTCATGGCCAGTGCTTTACACAGTTGCTACAGCACTGTCGATTGCGACCGACGCCATACCCTTTCTATCGAGGAACCGCTTGCCATGACCCTTCCCGCTTCGTCCCAGCCGATCGCCTTCGTCAACACCGCCGATCGCGCTCGCGCCAGGGGCTTCTACGCTAACGTACTGGGGCTGCGCGTGCTGGGCGAGGACGACCACGCGGTGACCTTCGATCTTGGCAATCGCACGCCGATGCGGCTGTCCACCGTGGAGGGCTTTGCCGGGACCGGGCACATGGTGCTCGGCTGGCATGTCGCCGACATTGCCGCGACGGTCAAAGCGCTGGTCGCCAAGGGGGTGAAGTTCAGGATCTATGACGGTTATGTTCAGGATGCGCTGGGCATCTGGCGCTCACCGGAAGGCGGGGCGGCGGTGGCGTGGTTCGCGGACCCGGACGGCAACCTGCTGAGCCTGACGCAATTTGGCTAGAGCCTGAAGCAGGGGCTCACCCTTCCCGCGAGCAATCCCCGCAGACCCCGCGCAGTTCCACCACCGGGCGGATGTCGGCAAACCCGGACTGGCGCGCCGCCTGGACCAGCGCCCCGGTCAACCGATCGTCATCGATGTGGGTGGCCTTGCCGCAACTGTCGCAGATCAGGAAGATACAGTCGTGGCGGCAGCCTGGGTGCGGGTTGGCGAGATAGGCATTGGCGCTCTCAACCCTGCGGGCGAGGTTGGTTTTCACGAACAGATCGAGAATGCGGTAAACCGAATTGGCCGCCACCCGCTTGCCGCGCATCTTCGATACGTCTTCGGCGATGTCATAGGCCGAGGCCGGGCGCGGCTGGGCCATGAGCGCGTGGTACACTTCGCCGCGCATGTCGGTCCATTGCTCACCGGCCGCGGTCAGTTCGGCGCGCGCGGCATCGACCAGTCCGGCGCCATGGGGCTCGTCATGATGATGGTGGGTCGCCATGACTCCAATATAGGATGCACAGGCCAGCGGGGCAATCCGGCGCAACGGCTCGCCAAATGCAGCACAGGCCCGCTCCGGGGGAGCGGGCCTGCGATGAATTCCAGCCTGCGAGTGAAGTTCAGCGCGTCTGGTCGATCACTACCGGAGCGGCCTGTGCCGAACCGATCACGCCCGCTTTCGGGGCATCGCCGCCAAAGCCCATGGTCGCGAGCAACGCGACGGCGCCAAGCGCAAAGCCAACGGCAAACGAGCGGTAGAGATCTGGTTTGAACAGGCCCATCGGGAAACGCCTAACGTGTCGAATGATTCGCTTGACGGCCCTCATGCAGAAAGCGGCCTTACCGTCGAGTGAACAAAGCGCGATTGTGCAGTGCAACACGACGAAGTGAAACGACCGTGCGGTAAAACGAAGGTGACGTCACGCCGCCTCAATGGCGGAAGTGGCGCATCCCGGTGAAGACCATGGCGAGTCCCGCATCGTCGGCGGCCTTGATCACCTCGTCGTCGCGGATCGAACCGCCCGGTTGGATGATGGCCGTCGCCCCGGCCTCGGCGGCGGCGAGCAGGCCGTCGGCGAAGGGGAAGAAAGCGTCCGAGGCGACCGCGCTGCCCACGGTGCGGCTCTGCGCCCAGCCGAACTTCTCCGCCGCCTCGGCTGCCTTCAAAGCGGCGATGCGCGAGGAATCGCGGCGGTTCATCTGCCCCGCGCCGATCCCGGCGGTGACGCCATCCCGGGCATAGACGATCGCGTTCGACTTGACGTGGCGGGCGATGGTCCACGCGAACAGGCAATCCTTCAGTTCCTGATCGCTCGGCGCGCGTTTGGTCACGACCTTGAGGTCGGCAGCGGAGATCGCGCCGTTGTCGCGCGTCTGAACCAGCAGACCGCCGGTGATCGGCTTGATCGCCAGCCCGCCGCGACGCGGATCGGGCAGGTCGCCGGTAAGCAGCAGGCGCAGGTTCTTGCGCTTCGCGAACGCGGCCCGCGCGGCCTCGTCGGCGTCCGGGGCGACCACGACTTCGGTGAAGATCTGGCAGATCGCTTCGGCGGTCGGCCCATCGAGCGGGACATTGGTGGCGACGATCCCGCCGAAAGCCGAAACGTCGTCACATTGCAGCGCGCCCTGCCAGGCCTCGAGCAGGTTTGAGCTTTGTGCCACGCCGCAGGGGTTGGCGTGCTTGACGATAACTACGGCAGGCGCCTGCCCACGGAATTCCGCCGCCAGTTCCAGCGCCGCGTCGGCATCGTTGTAATTGTTGTAGGACAGCTCCTTGCCCTGCAACTGCCGGGCCTGGGCGATGCCCTTGCCGTGCGGTCCCTTGGGAATATAGAGCGCGGCGCGCTGATGCGGGTTCTCGCCGTAACGCAGTTCTTCGCGGCGCGCGGCGGTGATCGCCAGCGTTTCCGGGAACCACTGCTGCTGATCGGCAAAGGCGAACCACTGACTGATCATGGCGTCGTAGGCGGCCGTTGCGGCATAGGCCCGCGCGGCCATCAGCTTGCGGAATGCATAGCCGGTCGCGCCATCGTTCGCTTCGAGTTCGGCCAGCAGCCCGGCATAGTCCGCCGGATCGGTGACGATCGTGACAAAGGCGTGATTCTTCGCCGCCGAGCGGACCATGCTGGGGCCGCCGATATCAATGTTCTCGATGATCTCGTCACGGCTCGCGCCCCGGGCGACGGTGGCTTCGAAGGGGTAGAGGTTGACCACCACAAGGTCGATCGCACCGATCGCGTGGGCCTCCATCGCGGCAGCATGCTCGGGATTGTCGCGCACCGCCAGCAGGCCGCCGTGGACCTTGGGGTGCAGCGTCTTGACCCGTCCATCCATCATTTCGGGAAAGCCGGTCAGCTCGGAAATATCCATGACCGCTAGTCCCGCGTCGCGCAGCGCCTTGGCGGTGCCGCCGGTAGAGACCAGTTCCACGCCGCGCGCCGCAAGGGCTTGACCCAGTTCGACCAAGCCGGTCTTGTCGGACACCGAAAGCAGTGCCCGGCGGATGATGACGTCACTCACGTAATTTACCCCATTTTCTTGAGCAGCCAGGCAAAGTTGCCGCCGCCGCGCGATACCATGCCCGAAATGACGAGCTGCTGGATCGGCTGCGGGCGGCCCTGCCCATCGGCCCAGATGCTTTCTTCGATCGAAACCTGACCTTCGTTGCCGGCGCGGAACTGCCAGTACGAACCATCGGGCAGCGCAAGCCCCGCCCCCTGCCCGTCGTCCGATAGCCCAACCTCGACCCCCGGGCCAAGATGGAAACGGATCGCGAAGCCGACCTTGCCGTTCTTGCCCTTGTTGCCGCGGGGCACCAGCATGTCCTCGCCGCGCAGCTCGCTGCCATCGTCGCGCAGGATCAGGATGCGGCGGTGGATCAGCCCGTGGCGCGAGGCATAGCCATTGTGGCTCGCTTCCAGCCGGGTCGCTCCACCCTGACGTTCGCCGGGAATGGTCCGGCGGTCGATCTCGACCTCGGAGACGCCGCTGCCCAGCTTGCCGTTGATCAGGACCGCGGTGGAGTTTGCGTCATCCAGCACCAGCGTCGAATGCGCGGCGGTGGCGCGCAGGCCTTGCTCGAGCCGAACGGGGATCAGTCCGCCGGCGCAGGCCGCCCCGCCGCAATTGACCACGATGCGCTGACCGCCATGGCTCAGTTCGAAGGCAAGGGTAGAGGCGCAGCCCGAGCGGGTGTGCTTGGCCAACGGCGGCGGCGCGGCGTCGAACTGAAGGATCGCCTTCCCCGCGACGACCCGCTGGTAGCCCCATTGCCTGACGTCGCGCAGCGGACGGGTACGCACTCCCGATGCGGCGACCAGCGCGGCGACTTCGGCGGCATCGAGCGCCCATGCACCCTGCCACGAGCCGAGCGAGCCATCGCCGTGGGTCAGCGCAATCAGCGGCGGAACCAGCAGGCCCATGATCGCCTCCAACGCCTGGGGCGGATCGCGGCGGACCGCCTGGTAGCAGGCCCGCAGCTTCACCAGCAGGGCGATGACTTCCATCTGCGCGAGTGGGCTGCGGGACAGCACCCCGCCGTCGTCGCCGACCAGTTCGCCAAGAGCCTTGATCAGCCCGGCTTCGCCAAACAGCCGGCGCGGCTTGCCATCGGGCAGCAGCAGACCGGCGGCGACGATCCCGCACCACCCGGCAACCTCGCCCTGCAGGTCTTCTGCGCGGCCGACGTTCTTGTCGAGCCAGCGCGCTGTCTGCTCGATCGAGGCGAAGATCCGCGCGCGCAGCGCCGAATCGCCGCTCGACAGGATCAGCGGGGCATGGACCAGGCAGTTGAGCGTGCGCGCCCCGGCATTGCCGATCGTCCAGGCCGGGCCCTTGCCCGGCCGGGCCGGAATCTTGTCGTTGGCGCCAAGCCAGGCCGAGATCACCCGTTCGGCCACGGGTGCGCCCTGCTCGCGCGGTCCGCAGGCCTCAAGATCGGCGAGCCACGCGAACGAGTGGACCGCCCGCTCCAGCGGCGGAGCCATGCGCGCGACTCCGGCGAAATCGACCTGGGTGATCGGCGCCTTGACGCCGTGGATCAGGAAGTGCCCGGCGCGCAGCGCGATTCCGGCCATCTTCGATCCGGATAGCGGGCTTTGTACCGTCGCCAGCAGGCGCAGCTTGGCGGGCTTGCCAAAATGGCCCGACAGCGCCGAGCCGGGAATGCCGAGACGATAGGCAAGGCGCACAAGGCGTTCGCCCGCGCCAACCGAGGGCGGCGCAAAGTCGGCCAAGGCCAGGGCGCGACCCGGTTCGACCACTTCGCCCTGCGCCTGCGTCGCAAGCGTTTCGGCGGCAGGGACGTCAGCCTCGGTCAAGGCCATCTCCTCGCGTCCGGCGGACAGCGGGATTGCCGAGTCCGTTGCCCCATGCCGCTCCTCCGCCCCATGTCCTTCCGCCGCGTCGTAGCCGGCCTGTCCGGTTTGATTGCGGGTCGAAAGGACATCGGCCATGGCTCACCCCACACCCTTGAGCGCGGCGATGTTGGCCGCATAGCAATCCGGTCCGCCGCGGAACGTGGCCGTCCCCGCAACCAACACGTCGGCCCCGGCATCGACGCAAAGCCGCGCCGTCTCGACATCGACCCCGCCGTCGACTTCCAACCGGATGTCGCGGCCCGACTTGTCGATCGCCTTGCGCACCGCCTCGATCTTGCGAAGCTGATTGTGAATGAATGTCTGCCCGCCGAAACCGGGATTGACGCTCATCACCAGGACCAGGTCGATCTCGTCATAGAGATAGTCGAGCATCTTGGCAGGCGTTGCAGGGTTGAGCGACACACCGGCTTTCTTGCCGTGAGCCTTGATCGCCTGAACGGTGCGGTGGGCGTGCGGGCCAGCCTCCGGGTGAAAGGTGATGATGTCCGCCCCGGCGGCGGCAAAGGCATCGATGAAGGGATCGACCGGGGTGATCATCAGGTGCACGTCGAACGGCTTCGCGGTGCAGGGGCGCAGCGCCTTCACCACCATCGGGCCGATGGTCAGGTTGGGAACGAAATGGCCATCCATGACGTCAACGTGGATCCAATCGGCGCCAGCGGCGTCGATCGCGCGCACTTCTTCACCCAGCCGGGCGAAGTCGGCGGACAGTATCGAGGGAGAGATCAGCGGCGCGGGCATGGATTTGACGCGGCTCCTTTCCCCGCGATTAGCCACCACATCTGGGGGGGACAAGCACGCAAATGCGTGTTTTCCACACTGTATCTTTGGTTACGCCTCGTCTTGTCCGACTTGCGCGGCAGTTGACCTTGCCCGGAACCGGCGGCATTGCTTGCAATCGATGACAACGGGCCGCGCATCCGACCAAGCCGACCTTGATGGGCTGGCGACGCTGGCGAGAGAAGCTCGGGTTCGTGAGGGTGCGGTGCCGCACACTCTGGCCGGACATCCGGTCCCACCGGGGTCGGCCCTGCTGCTCGGAGGTTCATTCCTGCTGCGGACCGGGACCGGCTATGCCTTTCACTACGTCAGGGGCGACGGCGTGACGGTCGAGCGCGCGGTGGGCGCCGATCCGGCGGAACAGGAGTTGTGGCTGAACGGAAGCGTTCATGCCGCGATTGCCGCAATCAACGGTTTTCTGCCATTTCACGCGTCCGCGGTCGCCTGGGACGGCCAGGTATTTGCGGTGTCGGGGCCGAGCGGTGCTGGCAAGTCCACCCTTGCCGCTGCGCTCGGTCGGCATGGCCTGCCGCTGTTCTGCGACGATACCCTTGTGCTCGACATTTCCGACCCGGCGCGGGTGCGTTGCCTGCCGGGACGCAAGCGGCTGAAATTGAGCGAGGAGGCGCTGGTATTGACCGGGGCTCGCGGACGAGAGAAGGTCAGTCCGATGGTCGCCAAGCGCTATGCAGAACCAGCGGGCGGGGTTGTTGAGGCCGTGCTGCCGCTGGGCCAGTTGATCTTCCTTGCCGATGGAGACTCGATCCGGCTGGAGCCGATCAGCGGGGCGCGGCGGATGGTCCTGCTCGACGATGATCACTACACCGCGGAATTCGTTGCCGTGGCACGCGGGGAATCGCGGGCGGAACGCTTTGCCTGGCTTGCCGGACTGGCCCGGCGGACCCCGATGCAGCAGTTGACCCGTCCGCGCGACGTGGCGCAGTTCGATGCCGTCGCGGCGCGATTGGCCGACTGGATCAAGAAGGGGGTCCGGCCATGACCGGGGTTCTGGCCAAGCGCGGCGATGCCTTCAGCGAAACGACGATTGACGACGAGGTGGTCCTGCTCAACCTCGCCGACGGAACGTTCTTTTCGCTCACCGGCACCGCGGCGCGGATATGGGGGTTGATCGACGGGACGCGCGACCGGGCGGCGCTGCTGGCCGATCTGGCCGCAGCCTATGGCGTGCCCACGGCGGCCATCGCGCCGGATGTCGAAGCATTCCTGGCGCAGTTGGGCGAAGCTGGCTTCCTTGAGCGCGGCTGACGCCTGGCGGGCCCGGGCGCGCACGCTGGAAGCGATGGCCGAACTGGTCGTCGCCCGGATGATTGTCGCCTGGGTGCCTTTGCCCCGCTGGCCCGGGCGGTTCGCCCTGCCTGGTTCGGCGAATGAGGCCCAAATGCGCGAGGCCGCTCGCCTCGCGGCGCATGTTCGCAGGGGCGCGGGGCGGCTTCCGTTCGAAAGCAAATGCCTGCCCCAGGCCCTGGCGCTGAGCCGGATGGCGCGCCGTCGGGCCGTTCCGCACAGCCTGGTGATCGCCGCGCGACCCTTGGGTGCCCGCAGCGGCATGGACGACCTTCACGCCTGGATAGAGGTCGGCGGCAGGATCGTGCTCGGCGAGATCCCCGGACCGTGGATCAGGGTTCTGGCACTTCCCGAAGAAAAGCCGGGACTTGTCACGACCGCGGGATTGCGAGATAAATGAAAGTCGAACGGACAATGCCTTTCGTTGGAGATCGAAACTGTGGACAGACCCGAAACGAGCGGCACAGCCTGGACCAAGCCGGAACTGGTCAAACTGGGCGAACTGAAGGACGTGGCAGGCGGCGTTGTTGGGGGCAATGACGTCAACGGTCATGGGAGCGGTACGAAAAGCCTCACGTCCTGATCCAGCGTTGCGCTGATCCGTGCTGGCTTTTCTGCGCGCATGGCACGGGCCCCCGGCGGATTGGCGCCGCATGGCTGCATCGCTTGCGCTCACCGCGCCGGAGCGGCTTGTCGCGACAGGGGATGACACCACTGCCTTTGCCTCGGTGCGCGGTCTGTGGGGTGATCCATCCTACCCGGCAAGCAAGGCCTCGGTGCCGGCAGTCATGCCGAACGGGGACCGTGCCCTTTTCGTCGGCTGGTTCGACAACAAGGCGGAAATCGCTGCCCGGCTTGGCGTTGCGCCTGACGACCCGGCAAGGGTTTACGCCCACGCGGTCGAACGGTGGGGCGATCAGGCCGAACGGCATATCGTTGGCGCCTATGCTGCGGTGATCGACCGTCCCGGGCGCGGTGAGGTTCGTCTGGCGCGAAGCCCGGTTACCGCCCCGCCGCTCCACTACCATCGCTCGGGCCGCATGGTTGCCGCCGCGAGCGTGCCACGCGCGCTGTTGGCGCTGGGGCTGTCATCGGAGATCGACGAAACGCGGCTGGCAATGCACCTCCATGCCGCGCCCTATGATACCACCGGCGGCTGGTACAAGGAGATCGAGGCCCTGCAATTGGGCGTCGTGGTTTCGGTAACGGCCGAAACCGAGCGCCGCGCCCGGCCCTACAGTCTGGAACATGTCGCTGAAACACGCCTCCGCAGCGATGCCGAATACCAGGAAGCGGCCGAGGCGCTGCTCGACGAGGCGATCGACCGCACCGTCGCCGGATACCGCAGGCCGGGAACCTTCCTGTCCGGGGGGCTCGATTCGGGGATTGTCGCCAGTCACCTGATCAATCGCCTGCCGACGGGACAGATCCTGCCGACCTTCACCTTCGTCAACGAACCCGGCTGGGAGGCGCGCGAAACCCGGTGGCGTTTCGAGGATGAACGGCCGAAGGTCGAGGCATTCGCGGCCATGCACCCAACGGTTCGCCCAACTTTCGTTGATAGCGGTGGCAGTGCTTCGGTTGACGGAATGGACGACCTTTTCCTGCTCGCCGGAATGGCCCCGGCATCGATCGGATTGCTCTATCCCTATCACGGGATGTTCGCGGCGGCGCGTCAGCAGGGGTGCGACCTGCTGATTGGCGCGGGAATGGGAAACACCACCTTCAGCAACGACGGTGCGCGTGGCTTCGTCGAATTCCTGGTCACGGGGCGCTGGCGGCAATTGCGCCGGGCCCTTGCCGGGCTGGTCGAGGATCACCGACCGCTCTGGCGGCGTTTCGCTGCGCTCTCCCTTGTTCGCGCCGCACCAGACCCGCTCTGGCGCGCCATCGTCCGCTGGCGCGGCACAATGCCTGCCGACTTCAACGGCGTGGCCGGGGCGCTCAATCCCGACTGGCCCGGACGGGCTGCGTTGTCGCGGTCGGCGCGCGCCGCGGACCCGAGCTTCATCAGGCCGTTCTATCGCTCGCGCGAAGAAGAGGTCGCATCCATGGCGCGGCAGATGGACGCTGACGCCTTCGACCTGATGCAGGGTTTTCAGCAGAAATTCTCCATGGCCTATCGCGATGTGACGCGATACCGGCCGTTCGTGGAATTCTGCTGGAGCCTGCCGACCGACCAGTTCCTGCGCGATGGCGAGATGCGCCACCTTGCCCGGCGGATGGGCCGCGGCCACCTGCCGGAGGAAACCCGGACCGAGCGTCGCATCGGCGATCAACATGCCGACTGGCACCTGCGGATCGGTCGGCGGCGCGACGATCTTCTGGCCGAACTTCGTGGGATGCGCGACAATCCGCAGATCGCCCGGCTGGTTGATTTGCCGCGCCTGATCGGCCTTCTGGAAAACTTTCCGGAATTCCCGGAACGCGATCCTTCGGTCGCCTATCAATACCAGATTGCCTTGCCCAGCGGCATTGCGGCCGGCCGCTTTATTCGTCACGTCAGCGGATCGAATGTCTGAAGCCGGACCCTTTGCGCTGCTTGGCCCCGCATACCGTGGGCGAGCCCTGCTGCTGCTGGTCCTGATTATCGCTGCCGCCCTGAGCGAAGGCGCGGGCCTGGCCTTGCTGGTGCCACTGCTCGCCACGCTGATGCAAGGGCCCGGCGGCCGGATCGCCGAACTTGTCGCGGACCTTGGCCTGCCCCTGGCGCCCGGGCCACTGCTGGCGCTGTTCGTCGCGCTCGCTTCGCTGCGCGCGGGGCTGAATTTCTGGCGCGGTCAGGTTTCCACGCATCTTGAGTTCGATCTTGTCGATGCCCTGCGCGGACGCGCGTGGAGGGCGCTGCTCCACTGCGACTGGCGCATGCTGATGAACCTGGAGCGCGCCGATACAACCAGCGCCCTGATCTATCGCATCGACCAGTCGGGCTTCTACGTGAACCAGGTCATCGGGGCGACGGCAACGGCGCTGACCCTGGGCGGCGTAGGCCTTGCCGCGTTGGCGATTTCGTGGCGCATGGCGCTGGCCGCAGCCCTGGGGGGCGGGATGGTCGTGCTGGCCTATCGCGGCCTGCGCCAGCGGGCAGAGCGAACCGGCGACCGCATGGGGCAGGACTACAGCCGGATATACGGCAGGCTCAACGAAGGGCTTGGCGCGTTGCGCATGATCAAGAGCCTGGGCGGGGAAGAGGCGGCCTCATCGGGGCTGGCACGGGAATTCTCGGCGCTACGCAGTTCGCGGCTGACCTTCCAGCGTGATCAGGGATTGGCGCGTGCCACCCTTCAGATCGGCGGCGCCATCTTCGCGGCGGTTCTGGCCTGGACGACGCTTGTGGTGTGGCGGTTGCCGGTGGCGACGGTGCTGCCGATGGTGGCTCTGTTCGCGCGGGCCATCCCCTTGCTGGAAGTCCTGCAAGGCGCGCTGCTTGGCGTTGCCCACACGCGTCCGGCGGTGCGCTCGACCCTCGCGTTGATCGCCGCAGCCGAAGCCGCGCGCGAACCCGATCTTCCGCTTGTCCAGCCGCCGGTTCCCGCGCGCGAAATCACCCTTGCCGGGGTGACGGTTCGAAGCGGCGATTCCATCCTGCTCGACGATGCCAGCGGGGCTATCGAGGCGCGGGCTATCACGGCGATCGTCGGCCCTTCCGGCGCGGGCAAAAGTACCCTGGCGGATTTGATCGGCGGCCTGATCACTCCCGACGAAGGGCAGGTCCTCATCGACGGCAGTGCGCTGGAAGAGCCCTTGCTACGCGCATGGCGACGCCGTGTCGCCTATGTCCACCAGGATCCCGTCGTGCTCAGCGCCTCGGTTCGCGACAATCTGCGGTGGGCAGCGCCGGGCACCGGCGATGCCGGGATCGTGCGCGCGCTGCGCGATGCCGCCGCCGATTTCGCGCTGGGCCTGCCGCAGGGCCTCGACACCATGCTTGGCGATGGCGGAAGGCAACTTTCGGGCGGTGAACGCCAGCGCCTGATGTTGGCGCGCGCGCTTCTGCGTGATCCAGCGCTACTGATCCTCGACGAGGCCACCAGCGCGCTCGACGCGGAGAGCGAGGCGCAGATCGCTGCCGTGCTGGAGCGACTCAAGGCTCGGATGGCGATCGTGGTCATCAGCCATCGCGGCGCTCTGCTCGACATCGCTGACCGCACGATTCGTCTCGACCGGGGGCAGATCGTCAGCCGTTGATTGCGCCGTAGATTTCCGGCAATTCGCGCGGGGCGTGCTGTTCGGCAAGGGCATGAGCGCGGGGATCGTCAACGTCGAGCCACCAGGCGCCCTCGATCTCCATCGTCGCCGCGCGGCGGGCATCGGCGAGGGCCTGCATCCCGTCGGACAGGCTGCCCGCCTTGCCCGCCGCAATCGCTGCGCCGATCGCCGATGCCAATTCTGGCGTGGCGAGGAACGCCCCGCAATCCACGGCATCGTAGGCCGCAATGGTCTTGCCGATCGCGCTGATGAAACCGTGTGGATCGGTTTGCACCCAGGTCGCGTCGTCGGGATCGACGAGCGGGTTGTCGATGCGGCGGTCGATCGCCAGCGTCACCCCGCGATCAGCCCCGCCCTGCCGGGCGAGCTGCGTCAGGATCGAGCCCGAGAAGATGTGGTCTGCCATCATCAGCAGGTAGTCGCCGTCGATCCGTGCCGCTCCGGCCATGACCGACCAGCCGTTGGGCTTAGACCAGTCATCGACCCGGGCCGCGTCGATGGCGATGCCGCAACGCGCGGCCAACGCCGGAAGTGCGGCTTCGAGTCGCTCGGCATCGTGACCGGTGGCGACGACGATTCGCGCCGCACCCGCCGCCCTGGCCTGACGCACGCCCAGTTCCAGCAGCGGAACCCCGGCAACCGGGGTCATCGGCTTCGAATCGGAAATGTCGCGCAGGCGGCTGCCGTAACCGGCGGCGATGATCAGGGCGTCCACGGCATGTCCTCAAAATGGAAACGGCGCCAGTTGCCCGGCGCCGTTTCTAATTTCTGGCAGATGGCGCCTATTCGGCCGCGAGCGGGGTTTCGGCGACGTATTCCTCGACCATCTGGGCGGCGAGATCGTCGACGAACTGCTGCGGCGGGTGCTTGCAGAAATAGGCCGAGGGGCCGATCAGCGCTCCGCCCTCGCCGCGCTCCAGCGCAACCTTGCAGCAGCGAATCGCGTCCATCACGCAGGCCGCGGAGTTGGGGCTGTCTTCCACCGAGAGGCGCAGCTCGAGGTTCATCGGAACATTGCCCCACTGCTGGCCTTCAAGGCGCAGGAAGCACAGCTTGTTGTCCTTCTGCCATGGAACGTAGTCCGACGGGCCGACGTGGATGTTCTCATCCTCGAGACGCTGGGCGAGCATGGCCTGCACCGCCTCGGTCTTCGATTCCTTCTTCGAGCCGAGCCGCTGGCGATCGAGCATGTTCATGAAATCGGTGTTGCCGCCGGTGTTGAGCTGGTAGGTCCGCTCGACCGTGACGCCGCGCGCGGCGAACAGGCTGGACAGCACGCGATGGACGATCGTTGCGCCGATCTGCGCCTTGATGTCGTCACCCACGATCGGGATGCCCGCATCACGGAAACGCGCTTCCCATTCGGGGCGGCTCGCGATGAACACCGGCATGCAATTGACAACGGCAACGCGGGCTTCAAGCGCACATTCCATATAAAATTCAGTGGCTTCCTGTGATCCGACCGGCAGGAAGTTCAGAAGCACTTCGGCCCCCGAGTCCTTCAGCGCGGTGATCACGCCCGTCTTGGTCGCCTCGGCTGCATCGGCAACAATGAAGCCCTTGTCGCCCACGGTGGTCATGTGCGGGGCGACGCCATCGAGCACCTTGCCCATCATGACCTTGGTGCCGGTCTGCGGCACTTGCGGCATGAACACCGCCGTATTGTTGGGAGCGGCGAAGATCGCCTCGGCAATGTCCTTGCCAACCTTGCGCGCATCGACGTCAATGCCCAGGACGAATTCCACGTCGCCCGCGCCATATCCGCCGATCTTGTCGTGGATCAGGCCCTCCGACGAGTTGTTCTGGCGGTAATAGGCAACCCCCTGAACCAGCGAACTTGCGCAATTGCCGACGCCGATGATGGCGACCTTGATGGGCTTCATTCCGATTCGATCCCTTAAAGAGAGGCGCCGCGCGCGCATTTATTGCGCTTTCGCGACATTGTGGTGCGTCCAAAGCAAGTGCGCGCGCCAACGTCAAGCCGAATGGCGATTTTGCCCTCAAACTGCGACAATTCGAAGTCAAAAGCGATGCCGTCGCCCATTGTCAGCGCGACGAATGCCGCTTAGCGGTGCCCAGCAGGGTTACAACGGGGGAATCCAAGGGTGAATTCGGTCACGATTGCAGCGCCGACAGCCCCGCAAAGGCCGATGCGTCCGCGCGAGTTGCAGGATCCGCTCAATCACTACCTTTACCACCCGCTTGCCTGGCAACTGGCCCGCCAGCTTGCGCGCACGCCGATAACGCCCAACATGGTTTCGGTCTGTGGCGGGCTGATGGTGGTGTTCGCCGCCGTCGCCTACGCCCAGCCGTGGTATCCGTGGAGCGCAATGCTGGGCATGGCGCTGCACATGACCTGGCATGTGGTCGATGGGGCGGACGGCGATCTGGCGCGGATGACCGGGCGATCAAGCCCGATCGGCGAGATGGTTGACGGGTTGTGCGACTATATCAGCCATATCGTGCTGTACCTCGTACTCGGCTGGCTCCTTACCGGGCAGGGCGGGTTCTGGTCGGGTTGGCACGGCTGGACGTTGATGGTTGCCGCGGGGATCAGCCATGCGGTGCAATCCAACCACGTCGAAGTCCAGCGTCGGCAATACCAGTACTGGGTCTATGGCACGCCATGGCTGCGTTCCAGCCACGCGGCGCAAGGATCGGCCACCAGCCGGACCTGGGCGAGCGGCCTGGTTTCGGGCTATCTCGCCCTCGCCAGCGGAATGACCCCCGATGCCTTGCGGATCGACGCCGCGGTGGAAGCGGCCAAGGGCGATCCCGCCCGACTCGCCGCAATCGCCGAGGCGGTGCGTGCCGAGGCGCCGCCCTTGCTGCGGCTGTGCAAGGTGCTGGGCCCCAATCCACGCGCGATCGTGCTTGGGCTGTCGATGCTGGCCGGCAACCCGCTGTGGTATTTCCTCTACCAGACCTTCGTGCTCAACGCCCTGCTGGTGCTGTCGGTCAACCGTCACAACGCGGCGGCGCGGCGCATCGCGGCGAAGATTGGGGCCTAGACGCAAGAGCCATCCGGGCTATCATCGAGCCAACCCACCTGGCGGAGAGCCCATGCTGCACGAATCTCTGATTGAAGATGCCCGCGCCTTG
>JAGWUU010000024.1 GCA_028868335.1 Sphingomonadales bacterium
GCCAACGGCGCGACGGCGTCATTCGCAAGCGCCCTTCACAGTCCCCGATCTGGCAACATGCGTTGCAAAACGCCATCGTGCCAGCCGAAGTGGTGAACAAGCGCCATCACGGCATGCCCGCCCGCAAGCACCAGAATAGCGTTGGCGCCCAGTTCATGCCAGCCGGTGATCCGCTCGGACAAGGCATGGCGCGCCGCCGGGTCATAGCTGCCCAGCGCCGGAATCTTGAACAGCCCGAACAGGCTGTCGCCGCGCACCCAGGCATTGAGCAGGCCAAGAGCGATGGTGGCAATCAGCAGGCCATAGAGCAGGAGATGGATCATCCTGGCGATCTGATCGAGCCGCGTCGTGTCTCTGGGAATGATCGTCCCCCCGTTGCGCCGCCATGCAATCCGCCAGGCCAGGATCGTCAACAGGCCGACCCCCGTAATGATGTGGACCGAGCGTGCGTCCACCCGCAACGGCCCCTTGGGAAACGTGTCGATGGCATGGGCGCCGATCCACAGAAACACTACCAGCGCGGCGGTGAGCCAGTGCAGGGCGATTGTACGTCGATCGTAACGCTGCGGTGTTGCGGATGCCATGGATTGTCTCGTCACAAATGTTCGAACATCCCGCCGGCGGTCCCATCGGGCGGACCGTTCCGGCGGGATGCTCTATCCTCACTCGACCGTTCGGATCAGAACTTGGCCTTCATCGAAAGATACCAGGTCCTGCCGATCGTATCATAGAGCGCGGAATCGGTACGGAGCGGCGCCGCGCTGACGTAAGGCGGGTCCTTGTCCGTCAGGTTGGTCAACCCTGCGCCGAGCGAGAAATGCTCGTTGATCTTGTAGTGCGCCTCAAGATCAAGGTAGCTGTAGGCCGAAACGCCGGCAGTGGTCGCCGATGGATTGGTGACACGGTCGACGTGCTTCATCCCGCCGATGTAGCGCCAGCGCAACGTGCCGGAAAATCCACCATTCGAATAAGTGACGCCGGTATTCGCCTTCCACTTGGGATGCGAGATGTCACCAGTGCCGGGGTCATAACCGATGCTGCCAGCATAGTTGAGCGTCGGAGAACCGAAGAGTCCGGCAACCTTGTAGTTCTTCAGATACGACACGACCGAGTTGAAGGCGATCTTGCCTGCCTTGGATGATGCCCCAAGAGCATCAAGGCCGAAGCTCCAGTTGAACTGGGTGTCGATCCCGCTCACGGTGTAGGTGGCGAAGTTGAACAGCCCCTGCTGGCTCGATGTGATTACACCGCTCGAAGCGTCCCGCTGTATGCGAAGGCAATAGGCGTTGGTGGACGAATAGGTCGGATTGCTGACGCCATCCGAATTGAAGCAGCGCGGCAGGATGTCGGTGAGATTGAGCGATCCGATCGCGTTGCTGATCTTGATGTTGTAATAATCAACGGAAATTTGGAGATTGCGGAACATTGAGCTGTTGAATTCGGGCGAAATGACCGCGCCAATGGACCAGGTGTTGGCCTTTTCCGGGGTCAGCGTGGTGTTGCTGCCCGTCGTGCCCTGAACGGAGTTCGAGCCATAGCTGTAGGAGTCGATCAGGGCAGAGGGCACGCCCTGAGCGAGGCACAGTGTTTTCACCTGAGCCGCATTGGCACCGGTGCGGAAGTTACTCGCCACGTCGCACGGATCGCCAGCATTGGGCGTGTTGCCGATGCTGACCTGGGCATTGGTGATCGGGCCATAGAGGTCTTCCAGGCTCGGCGCCCGGATCGCCACCGAATAACCCCCGCGGAAGCGGACCTGCTCCACCGGTGCCCAGCTCGCATCGGCCTTCCAGGTGCTCTTGCCCGAGAACGTGTCATACTTGGAGTAACGATAGCCAAGGTCGAGCGAGAGTTCCTTGAAGAACGGTCTGTCGCTGAGCAGCGGCAGCAGCAATTCACCGAACACTTCCTTGACCTTCTGGCGTCCCGACGCCGCGGAAATCGAGCCGAACGGCAGGGAATCCCCGGTGATCAGCGCGTTGTCCGGCTGATAGTTGAAGCTGGTTTCCCGATAGTCCGCGCCCAGGGCGAAGCTGGCATCGCCGCCCGGCAGTCGGAACAGCGGGCCTTCAAGGGTCGCTTCGACCACCTTCTGGGTCTGAACGTTGACGTTGTGGTCGGTGCGACCGGCATATTCCAGGCAAGCCGCGGTTAGTGGATGGTTCCCCAGCGGATTCCACGCATAGCCTTTGCAGGTGCCCGCGCTGCCGGTGTAGTTGGCGGTGCCGTTCAACATAGCCGTGATGGCGGATATGCTGGCATCGCCCGCCGTGTTGTTGGTAAACTGGGTATGGCCCAGCGATCCATAGACGTCCCACTTCAGACGGGTGCCGGGAATGTCTCCCTTGAGGCCGGCAAGCGCTTGCCACACGTCGTATTTGAACGTCTCGACCCGGTTGCCGAACGGCGCCAGCAGTGCAGTAACCCTGAGGGTCCCCGTCGGCGAGGCGGGGGTGCCCGAATTCAGGATCGACATCAACGCCGCGTTGCCTTGCACGAACGGATTGCTCATCGGCAGTTGCAGCGTGAGCGAACCGGACTCCTTGCTCGATCCCGGGCCGGTGCGGTCGATCGCCGACGATTCCATGAAATTGAACTGGCCGTAAGTGGTGATGTGCTCGTTCAGTTCATAGTCGGCGTTGGCAAAGGCGTTGTACTTGGTCAGCGGCACCTGCACGTCGAACAATTGCCCGAGCGCCACCTGAACCTTGTAGCAGCGGCTATCCAGATCGCCGTTGCCGATGTTGATTCCGGTCATCGTGCCGAGGCCACGATAGTTCTGGACGCAATTCGGTGCTGCCTTGGTCGTGAAGATGGTTCCATCGGCGTTGACGCCGATCGAACCGTTGTACGTGCCCGAACCCGCGATCGGGGTTGTTCCGGAATAGCCGGCAAGCACGGCATTGACGGCAGCGATCGTCGGCTTTCCACCGGCATAGTTGCCGGGGTTGATCATGCCTTCGGGCGGGCGGGCCAGCTCGCGCGTGTCGGTAAAGAAGGAGCGCGAAGAACCCAGGACGGTGGCGCGATCGGAATATCCGAATGCGAGCATGGCGTGACCGCGATCCTCGGCGAAGCTTCCCCCGATGATGCCGCTGATCTGGTTGGTGGCGCCGTCGCCCCGCGTTGTCGCTCCGTGCTGGACATCCAGTTCGATGCCGCTGAACTTCTTCTTGAGCTTGAAGTTGACGACGCCCGCTACCGCGTCCGAGCCATACGCAGCGGACGCGCCGCCGGTGATGACCTCGACATTGTCCACCAGAGCCGTCGGGATTTCGTTCAGGTCGATGGCGCCGCTTGGGGCCGACGACATGAGCCGACGCCCATCAAGCAAAACGAGCGAACGGTTGGGGCCGAGGCCACGAAGATCGCTGTAGGACTGCCCGCCCGCGAAGGACAGACCGCCGCCCTGAACATTGGGGTTGCTGTTGCTCGCACCCTGGCCCGCCGCAAATTGGGGCATTTGACCAAGAACGCCATCGAGTGAGGGCGAACCCGAAGCCTTGATCGCCGAGGCGTCGACCGTGGAAATCGGGCTTTCGGATTTGTAGTCGCGCCGGGTGATGCGTGAACCGGTGACGACGATTTCGCTTTCTTTTGGAGCCGTGGACTGCGCGTCCGCCGGTTGACCTTCGCCCGGCGCCTGCTGCGCCCGTGCAGGGTTTGGCAAGGCGGCGAGCATGGCGAGACTCGAACCGCAAACCAGAAGGCCCTGGCGAATCCCCGTGTTCATTTTCATTGTTCCCTCTCCCTGGACCAATCCTCGGCCCTTTTTGGTGGCGTGACGTGAGACAGGGTGTTGATGGAATGGCAAAGCAGCAATCCGTCATATGTCGCAATCGGCGACACCGGCGGTTTCCCGGTCCGGCAAATGACGGATCGGGCCAGATGCATGCCGATCAGAAGCGCAGGTCTTCAAGGAAGTGGGCGGAGAATTCCGAACGGTTGGGCAAGCCCGATTTGGCGTAGATCGCCTGGGCCTGCTGGCGAACGGTGCGCTCGCTGGTGCCGCGCGCTGCGGCGATCTCCTTGAACTGCAACCCCTTGAGGATCATCCAGCCGATTTCCATCTCCGCGCTGGATAACTGCCAGGCTTCGAGTTGCCTGGTAATCCCGGCGCGCTCGCCGGCTTCGTCCCGGTTGCCGACCGCGGGCAGCGATCGGAATTCCTCAAGCGCGTCAAGGGCGCGCTGCAACTCGCGGTCCTTGTCGCGCGCCGCATGGCGTTGCCAGGCGATCGCCAGCGTCAGCAGTCCCGCGATGAAAAAGCCGAGCAGGGCATAGCGCCATGGACGCGCCAGCATGTCCTTCACCCCGCTCCCCCAATGCGAGGAGCCGGTATCTTGCGACAGCAAAAGCCTGGCCCGTTGCCGGTCGGTTGCGATTTGCGCGCTGAAGGCAGAGGGCGAGCCATCGGGCATGCGCCAGCCATGGCTGGCGATCTCCTGCGCCCAGGCCGGACTGGCGCGCATCAGGTCAAAGACCCTCGCGATCGCCTGTCGCTGCGCGACGGGCGCCTTGGGTGATACGAACACCCCCTTCCAGTCGGTGAAATCCAGATCGAGCCCGGCCTCGCGCATCGTCGGTACGTCAACTCCGGTCAGTCTGTTGGCGGGGGAAATTGCCAGCAGCCGCAATTGACCCCTGCCGGGGTAGGCCGCGAATTCCTCGTAGCTGCGGATCGCGACATACTGCGGTCCCTTCATCAACCGATCGAGTACCGGATCGCCCCCACCCGGTATGGCGATGAATTTGAGCTGATCGTGCGGAACCCGCAACTTTGCGGCGATGGACCGCAGCAGGATTTCGTCAGCGCTCCCCGGAGAGCCGCCGACCCATTCGATCTGGTCGGGATCGGTGCGGACAACCTCGATCAGGTCGCCAAGCGAATGGATCGGACTATCGGAACGCACCGCGATCGTCAGGGCGACCTGGCTGAGCTGGCACACCGGTTCAAGATCGGCGAGCGACACAACCGCGTGATTTTCCGCTTCGGCGCCAAGGGTCGTCACGCCGCTGATGAAGATGGTCGGCACGGCGAAATCGGATTGCCCTTCGAACTGGGCCAGGGCGATCAATCCACCCGCACCGGGGGAGTGACGAATCTCGATATTCCCGACAACGCCGTCAGATTGCAGGACCTTGGCGACCGACTGCGCTGTGCGGTCATAACCGCCGCCAGCGGCCGCTGGAACGACGATGACCAGACGATCGAGAATCGGCGCAGCCTCGCCCCGCCCGGGCAGGGCGAACAAGGCCAGCACACAAAGCATCGTCAGTAGCCGCACGCCCGTCCTCCCTTCCGGCCCGCTGCCTTCTATCCGCTGTCTGTCGGACGAAGCAACCCCGCCAGCGGACGCCAATAGGTCATCTGGCGGATTGGTGCGGTGGCGACCGTGCGTGCATAGCCGCCCTCAACGAAATGTATCCCGGGGGCGACGCCTCCGATGGAGAGGCAAGCAATGGAAGATGATCAAAGCATGCCCGCAGGGCGTGCGCGCTTGATAGGCAAGGTGTTGCGCGTCGCGGGGGGCAACTTCCTCGAGCAATACGACTTCTTCGTCTATGGCTTCTACGCGACATATATCGCCAAGGCCTTTTTCCCAGCCAACAGCGAAGCGGCGTCGATCATGCTGTCGTTGGCGACGTTCGGGATAGGTTTTCTGATGCGTCCGATCGGCGCGGTGGTTTTGGGTGCCTATATCGACCGGGTGGGACGACGGCAGGGGCTGCTGGTGACGCTGGGGGCGATGGCGATCGGCACGCTGACGATTACCTTCACGCCAAGCTATGCATCGATAGGGATCCTGGCCCCGGCGATCGTCGTGGCTGGGCGGTTGCTCCAGGGCTTTTCGGCAGGGGCCGAACTGGGCGGCGTTTCGGTGTACCTTTCCGAAATCGCGCGGCCGGGGCAGCGCGGCTTCTATGTTGCGTGGCAGTCTGCCAGCCAGCAGGTAGCGGTGCTGTTCGCCGCGGCGTTCGGCTTCGTGCTGGCCAACCAATTGGGCGAAGCGCGGATGGAGGAGTGGGGCTGGCGCATTCCAATGGGGGTTGGCTGCGCGATCATTCCACTGATCCTGTGGCTGCGCGGATCGCTTGAAGAAACCGAAGCCTTCATGAAGCAGGACCACAAACCGCACAGCCTTGGCGAAGTGTCGAAGCTGCTGGTCGGTCACTGGCAGCCGATCCTGCTCGGTGCGATGCTGGTGACTTTTACTACCACCGCCTTCTACATGATCACCGCCTATACCCCGACCTTCGGCAAGGCGGAGCTGAAACTGGCGCCCGATCAGGTCTTGCTGGTGACTGCGGC
The DNA here is from genome assembly GCA_028868335.1 of Sphingomonadales bacterium. Lineage (GTDB taxonomy): Bacteria > Pseudomonadota > Alphaproteobacteria > Sphingomonadales > Sphingomonadaceae > Novosphingobium. Next base: position 6,314 of record JAGWUU010000024.1, read on the forward strand.
CGTGGGGGTTTCAAACCTGTTCTGGCTGCCGGTAGGGGGCGCACTGTCCGACCGGATCGGGCGTTTCCCGATGCTGCTGGCGATGCCCGTGATGACCATCCTGTGCGCTTATCCGATCATGGCCTGGCTGGTCCATGCGCCTAGCCTTGGCCGCTTGTTGGCGACCGTTCTGGTTTATTCTGCGTTCTACGGCCTCTACAACGGTTCGATGGTGCCATTGCTGACGGAATTCGTTCCGCCGAATATCCGGACCGCCGCCTTCTCGCTCGCCTACAGCCTGGCGACTGCGCTGTTCGGCGGTTTCACGCCGCTGGTATCCACGGCGCTGATCGCCCACACCGGGAACAAGGCAGCGCCGGCCTTGTGGCTGTGCCTGGCGGGGGCGATCAGCATCGTCGGAGCGCTGCTGGTTCGTGCGCGAACCAAGCCATCCTATTCTGAGTGGGGAGACTGACATGCGCCGTGCACTTTTGCCTCTGCTGGCCCTTGCGACGATCGCCGCCGCCCCCGCACCCGATCCCGAGGATGCCAGGGCACCGATCCCGGCGGGGTTCTATCGCCTCGCCGCCGAGGTGAAGCTGCCGGGCAAGGCACCCGACTGGGACTACCTCGCCCATGATGCGGCGCGCGGGCATTTGTTCGTCGCCCGGCGCGGGGCTGGGCTTTGGGTATTCGACACTCGCCGCCAGCGCCTGCTCAAGCATATCGCCAACACCGAGGGAGCGGGCGCAACACTTCTGATTCCCGCACTCGGCCGCGGCTATTCGACGAATGAAGACGGCTCGACCACAGTGTTCGACCTCTCCACTCTGACGCCGCTGCGCCGGGTCAAGTTCGCAGAGGATGCCGACGCGGCTAGCTACGATCCAGTCACCGGACGCATCGCGTTCGTATCGGCTGACAGCCAGCGGGTCACGCTGGTCGAGGCGCGCAGCCTGAAAGTCGTCGGCCATGTCGCGCTAACGGCGAAGAAGGCCGATGCGTCGGTTGGCGATGGCGCGGGGCACATCCTGCTCAACGAGCGCGACCGGGCGATGCTCGCGCGGATTGACGCCGCCACCGGCACGATCACCGCTGAATGGCCTACCACCGGCTGCACCCAACCCACAGGGCTGGCTTATGATCCCGTCCGGCACCGGGCCTTCGTCGGCTGTCGGGGCGCCAAACCGGTGCTGGCCGTAGTCAATACCGACACCGGCGCTGTGGTGCAGACACTTGATCTCGGGCGGGGCAACGATGGAGTGGTTTTCGATCCGATCAGGCGCCGGATCATCACCACCAATGGGGTGGACGCCAACATCGTTATCTTTCGTCAGGACGATGCCGACCACTACCGGCTGGAACAGGTGATCGCCACGCGGCCCAACGCCCGGACCATTGCCTACGATCCCGCACGGCAACGGATATTCACGGTAACCGCGGAAGGCGTGGTAAACCCAGCCGAACCCGTCAACACCGGCCCTTCGCCGTTCTACCCCAACGCTTATTACGACAACAGCTTCACGGTGCTCACTTATGCGCCTGTCGGGAAGCGGCCCGTGAAATAGGCGCATCGCGGGTCACAGGGAGCCAGTGACGTTGCGTGTCGATCCCGGCACGCCATCGTTCGGTCACTCCAACCCACGCATGATCGATCGGCGCAAGGCGAGGATCGTGGCGGCCCCGGCTACTGCGATCGCCGCGTCCATCGTCCAGAACAGCGAGGGGGACATCCGGTCGAAGTAGCTGCCGATCCAACCCATCAGCGTGTGACCGATAAACGGTGAGAGAAACGCTATCCCCATCAGCGTACCCATTACCCGCGCCGGGGCATATTCGCTGACCAGTGCCAGGGTGGTCGGCCAATAATACATCCAGGCCAGGCCCATGATCAGCCAGCCGCCCAAAGCCCAGCCGACGTTGACGCTGCCGGGCGTGCTGCTGTCCAGATTGCCGAACGCGAACAGCAGCGCGGCAAAGCCGACGATCGCCGCTCCGATCGCGATCTTGGTCACTCCGCTTGGCTCCCGTCCCCGACGCGCCTGCCATCCCCACAGCGCGACCAGCATCGGCGCGGCGGCGATCGCTCCGATCGAATCGGCCGAGGCAAACCAGCTGGACGGGACCGTGCCCCACGGCGTTCCCAGCGCGACATAATTATCGACCCACAGGATGCCGATGCTCCAGACCATCGGATAGGCGATTTCGGCGGGAATGGTCAGCGCGATCACCACCAGAAGGACCAGTACCCGGCGGCGTTCCACAGGCGTTAGCGGAGCAGCTTTCGTCTTGTTCTGCCGGACGGGCCGAGTATCGGGCAGGTAGCGCTGGCCCAGCAGGTAGCTGACCAGCGCCACCAGCATCAGCGCGGCGGCGACTGCGAACCCCGTGTGCCAGCCGTGGCGCTGGGCGACCAACCCGGTGACGAGTGGTCCGGTTGCCGACCCGATGCAGATCCCGGTCGAGAAGATCGTGAAGCCCCGGCCGCGACGCGATTCGTCCTCCGGCGGGTAGAGCGTCCCGACTTGCGAGGATATGTTGCCCTTCAGAAAGCCCGAACCCACGATCAGCAATACCAGTGCGATCAGGAACGAGGCGTAAAACGACATCGCCAGATGCCCCGCGCTCATCAGCAGCACACCGATCACGACGGTACGCTTGGCGCCCAGCACCCGGTCCGCGACCCAACCGCCAAGGATCGGAGTGAAATAGACCAGGCCCGCGTACCAGCCGTAGATGATCGCGGCGAATGCGATGTCCGACATCGGGCCACGAAATTCGAACAGACCGCGCAGCGCGGCCAATCCCATGACCTTCGCCGCGTTCTGGGGCAGCAGAAGCTCCTTGACCATGTAGAGCGTCAGCAGCGCCGACATTCCGTAGAATGAAAAACGCTCCCACATCTCGGTGAAGGCGAGGTAGTAAAGCCCCCTGGGCTGGCCGCCGAGCAGGCCGTCGCTGGTCGATGTGGTATTGGTCATTACCTTGATTCCGCCTGTTCCCGGTCAAGCTGCCGGGCCACCGGAAGCGCCGTTGCTATTCCGATCAGGCAGATCGCCGCGCCGAGTGGGCCGATGGGCGTATAGCCACCAAATCCCTGTGCAATGAACCCGGCGACCAGCGATCCCAGGCTTTGCGCCAGCAGCCAGGTGCCTGTGGTCATCACCGCCAGCCGTCCGCCAGCATCGCGGGCATAGGCAAGGCCGAGCAGCAGCGGATAGGTCAGGAACCAGCTTACCATGTAGGACACGAACGCCACGGCGAAGGCGAACTCGTTGCGCACGGTGGTCAGCAGCGCGCAGGCAGCTGCACAAGCGCCAAGCGCTGCGGCAAGCGGCCAGGCGCGCGGCAATCGCTTCACCGCCACCGCCAGTCCGGCGTTGCCCAGCGCGCTCATCAGCACGGCCAGGCTCTGAAAGCGGCCGAACTGTGTGGCCGGAATGCCGATGGCATGGGCGGTACGCTCAATGAACGGCCAGATCGCCAGCGACCCGAAGGCGAACAGCGCCATGGCCGTCAGGATCCGGCGCGCATCGGAGCCGAGCGGCGGATTGTCCATCGGAGCTGCGCCCGTCAGCCCAAGGCCGTTGCCGCCCGGCAGCAGCAGCGCAAGCAACCCGAGCCCGATCGACAATGCGGCGAGCGCGAGGAACATGCCGAACACGCCGTGGCTCGCGCCGATCTGTGGCAGGACGATCGCGAAAGCGGCGTAGAGCAGCGTTTGGAATGAGATCCCCAGCGAGATCCACCGCGCTGGATGGGGCGTGCGTCCAGCAGCGAGGTTGACCGCGCTGTTCATGATGCCGAAGCCCAGCCCGGTCCCGATCCGTCCGGCAAACAGCAACGGGAAGGCGGCGGTGAAAGCTGATCCGGCCTGGGCCAGCACCACAAGCACGGTAGCCGCCAGCGCCAGGATACGAGCGTCCATCGCCCGCGCACGCGGCGCGATCACGAACATCGCGGCGGCGTAGCTCAGCGTCTCGGCCATGTTCCATGCACCCATGGCAGCCGGGGTGAAGCCGAAGCGGTCGATCAAGCCGCCGACCAGATAGGTTGTAAAGTTGTTGCCGATGTGCGCCGCCGCCGAAGCCGCGCCGATGCCGATCAGCGTGAAGGCGACGGGGCTTTGCTTGCGCGCTCCGGCGGAATTGATGTCCGTTTTCAGATCGGTTCTCCCCGTCGAGGAACGATGTCACGCTTCCGGCGCGCGCGCAACGGAGGGCCGACGCGCTTGCCGTCGGGTCCGATCCGATCTAGCCTCCGCAAATGGATCTGGGATGCGCAGATTTCGGGCTTGGATGGCGCAGCGCAGGCGCGCCTCACGGCAAGCCGCAGCAATGGTGGCCGCCGCCACGCGGCTAGGCCCCATTCGCAAAATCCATATCTCGCATTAGAACTGGAAATCCCATGACTGTTTCAGGACTTGAAGTCCGTGCGGACAGGCTCGTCGTGACCTGGCCCGATGGTACGGCCACGCCCTATCCGACGATCTGGCTGCGCGACAACTGCCCCTCCGGGCTTCACCCGCAAACCCAGGAAAGGTTGCTCGATCTGCTGGAACTCGATCCGTCGCCATTGCTGCGCGCGGCACGGCTGGAAGAGGAGGTGGCGGTACTCGAATACGGCGATGGCCATGTCAGCCGCATTCCCTTGGCCTTGCTTGAGGCTCACCGGCCGGGGCGACCCTCCGCCGATCCCGCCGCGGTGAAGCCCGATTACTGGCGCGCCGACCTGACGGTTGAGGGTATCCCGCGCTTCGCTGGGCCGCAGATCATGGCGGACGATGGCGTGCTGGATGCGTGGATGCGCCAGACGGCGCGTTTCGGACTGTCGATCGTCGACGGTCTGGCAAACCGGAACGATGCAGGGATGGAAGTGGCGGAGCGGATCGGGTTCCTTCGCCAGACCAATTTCGGCGTGACCTTCGAGGTGGTCAGCATGCCTGATCCCAACAACCTCGCCTACACCCCAGTCGCATTACCCTTGCACACCGATTTGCCCAATCAGGAAATGCCGCCGGGCTTCCAGTTCCTTCACTGCATCGCCAATGAGGCCGACGGGGGCGGGTCGGTCTTTGCCGATGGCTTTGCCATAGCGCAGGACCTGCGGGCGGAGGACCCGGAGGCCTTCCGCCTGTTGTGCGAAGTCCCGATCCCCTACCGCTTCCATGACGGGGAGGCCGACATCCGGGTGCGCGAACCGGTGATCACGCTGGACCGCGCGGGAGAGATTATCGAAATCCGCTACAACGCACATATCGCCGCGATGTTCGACATGCCTGCCGACATCATGCCCGCCTACTATCGGGCCTATCGCGCCTACATGGCGAGGACGCGCGATGCGAAGTACCGGCTCTCGTTCAAGCTTGAGAGCGGGTCGATGGTCGTGTTCGACAACCGGCGAGTGCTCCACGGGCGCGAAGCCTTCGATCCCTCGACCGGGTTCCGCCACCTGCGCGGTTGCTATGTCGATCGCGGTGATTTCCTTTCGCGCCTGCGGGTGCTGGCGCGAGCGAAATCGGGTTAGCGGCCCTTCCAGTTCGGAGGGCGTCCTTCGGCAAAGGCCGCCGGGCCTTCGAGGGCGTCCTCCGAATCCAGCGCGTCGCGGTACGACGGCACCGTGCCGCCGCGCATCATGCGAAAGCTTTCCTTGATCTCCAGTCCCTCGCTGGCGCGCAGGATGTCACGCGCGGCGCGGATCGCCAGGGGCGCGCCGGCGGCGATCTCGCGGGCGAGGGACATGGCACTGTCGAGCAGGGCGGCCGGTTCCACCACACGGCTCGCAAGGCCCCAGGTCAGAGCTTCCGCGGCGTCGAGGCGGCGTCCGGTAAGGATCATCTCGCGCGCAAGGCGCGGCGGCAGCGAACGGGGCAGGCGGAACAGGCCGCCGGAATCGGGCAGAATTCCCAGTTGCACCTCGGGTAGCCAGAACCGCGCTTCGGTGCTGGCAACGATCAGGTCCGCGGCGAGCGCAAGCTCGAACCCGCCGCCCACCGCCATGCCATTCACCGCCGCGATCACTGGTTTGGTCAGCCCGAAATATTCGGTCAGTCCGGCGAAGCCGCCCGGACCGTGGTTCGCGTCGATCGCCTCGCCCACGTTGGCGGCATTGAGGTCCCACCCGGCGGAGAAGAAGCGTCCGACGCCAGTGATGATCCCGACGCGTAACGCCGGATCTTCGTCCAGTGTCCGAAAGGCGCGGTAGAGCGCCTGACTGGTCGGCACGTCGATGGCGTTGGCCTTGGGGCGATCAAGCGTGATGATCAGGATGCCGTCGTCGCGTTCGAGCCTGACACTATCCATCCGCGTTGTCCCTCATCCTGATCAGCGCGTCGACCGCAACCGCACCGCGCGGCAGGGCGAGCAGCGGATTTACCTCGAGTTCTTCGAGCCGATCGGCGTGGCTCTGTGCGAATCCGGCAATTGCCTCGATCGCGTCGAGCAATGCGGTCATGTCGCATCCCGCGCGTCCGCGATAGCCCGCGAGTATCGCATGGAACGGCAGTCTGGCGAGCGCCTCGGCGATGTCCGTGCGGCTGGCGGGAAGGAGTACCTGCTCGCTCTGGCGCAGAAGTTCGACCAGCACTCCGCCTGCGCCAAGGGTCAGGAACAGCCCGAACTGCGGATCACGGGCGATCCCGACGATGAGTTCGGCGATCGCACCCGACACCATTTCCTCGATCAGAAAGGTTTCGCCCATGCCGCGCATCCGCCGTGCCGCCGCCAGCAGCTCGGTGCGGTTGGCGATCCCCAGGGCGACCGCGCCCAATTCGGTCTTGTGGGCGAGCGCCTCGCCCGCAAGCTTGAGTACCAATGGGAACGGCGCCGGGGGCTGGAGCGCGTCGTCGCGGTCCAGTGCTTCGATCTCCGCGAATGTGAACGTGCCACCGCGCGGTATGGCAAGTCCAGCCTTTGCCAGCGCGGCCTTGCTCGTGGCCTCGCTCCGCAAAACCGGGTCGCTGGACGCGAGGGCGGCAGGGGCGGGAAGGGCCGGGGCAGCCTCGCGCGACCAGGCCATGCCGATCGATGCAGAGGAGGCGATTGCCTGAAGCGCCTCGGCCAGTCCGCCCACGGGGACGATGCTTTCGTCCAGCAAGCGCGCAGCGATTTCTTCCGGCAGGTTCTCGCCCAGCGAACTGGCGACGATTCGCACGGTGCCGGGTTGCATCGGCCGGGCTCGATGCGCGTCGACGAAGGCTTCGACCGCTGTTTCCCAGTCGTCGACCCTGCAACGATCTGCGCGGGGGAAATCGAGGATCAGGATCGAGGCTTCGAACTCCGCATCGAGCAAGCCCGAAAAGCAGGCCGCAAGGGCAGATCGGTCGCCCCAGATGTAGGTGTGGTAATCAAGCGGATTGCTGACGTTGACCCGCGGCCCCAGCACCGCCTCGAGTTGGGTCTGAACCGCCGGTTGAAAGTCCGGGGTTTCGAGGCCCCGCGCCTGGGCGAGGTCGGCGATCAGCGAAGCTTCGCCCCCTGAGCAGCTTGCGCTGGTGATCCGCTTGCCGACCAGCGGCCCGGCAACGTGAAGCAGCTTGAGCGTTTCGAGAAAGGTTGCCGGGTCGTGCGTTCGCGCAACGCCATAGCGCGCGAACAGCGCATCGCACAGCGCATCGGCCCCGGCGAGCGAACTGGTATGCGATACCGTCAGCGCCGCCCCCTTGGCCGACGCTCCGGTCTTGAGCGCTACCAGCGGTATGCCTGCCGCCCGTGCGGCAAGGCAGGCCTCGGAAAAGCGGGCAACCGATCCCAACCCTTCGAGATGCAGACCGATCGCGCTGACCCTCGGATCGGCGAGCAGCGCCTCTATGAGATCTGCCGGTGTGACATCGGCGCAGTTTCCAACGCTGATAACGTAGCCAACCGGCAGTCCCCGCGCCTGCATGGTAAGGTTGAGCGCAAGGTTGCCGCTCTGGCTGATGATCGCCACGCCACGGCCTTGGGTGATCGGTGCGCAGCCGTGCTGGTCGGGCCACAGGGCGACGCGATCAAAGGCGTTGATCATGCCGTAGCAGTTGGGGCCGATCAGCGGCATTCCGGCAGCGGCGGTGACCAGCCTTGCCTGTCGCTCATGCCCTTCCGGTCCGATTTCTGCGAATTCGGAAGCATAGCAGATCACGCCCCCCGCGCCGCGCTTCGCCAGTTCCCCGACAAGCGTAACGCTTGGTTCTGCCGGGGCAGCGAGGAACACCGCGTCAGGATCGGCGGGCAGGCTGGCGACATCGCGGAAGCAGGCGACCCCGTCCATGTCTGCGCGGCCGGGATTGACCGGCCAGATCTCGCCCGAAAATCCGAACGCGCGGCTCTGGTGCACCGCCTCCGCGGCCGCCTTGCCGCCGACGAACGCAATGGTTCGTGGCCTGAGAAGCCGGCCAAGCTGTGCCTGGGTCATCCTTCCAGGGGCCGCAGCAGTGCCCGCGAAATGATGTGGCGCTGGATCTCGCTGGTCCCGTCCCAGATCCGTTCGACCCGGGCATCACGCCAGAACCGCTCGATCGGCAATTCGTCCATCAGTCCCATGCCGCCGAATATCTGCAGGGCGTTGTCGGTCGCGCGGGCGAGGGCTTCGGAAGCGAACAGCTTGGCCATCGCGGCGTCGCTGTCGGTCATCGTGCCCTGATCGTCCTTCCACGCCGCGCTGAGGGTAAGCAATTCCGCGGCCTCGAGTTCGGTCTTCATGTCGGCCAGCTTGAAGCTGGTTCCCTGGAACTTGCCGATCGTCTGGCCGAACTGCTTGCGCGTTGCAGCCCATTGCGTCGCCATTTCAAGCACGCGCTGCCCCCGGCCGACCGAGGTGATCGCGACCTGCAGGCGGGTCGAACCGAGCCACTGGCCCATCAGCTCAAACCCGCGATCGCGTTCGCCCAGCAGGCTCGACGCCGGAACGCGGCAATCCTCGAAGATCAGCTCGCACTGGTTGTAGCCGCGATGCGAAACACAACGCGGGCCACGGCGACGGGTGAGGCCCGGCGTGTCGAAATCGACAAGAAAGCAACTGATGGTGTTGCGTCCGCCTGCCTGGCCGGTCGCCGCGCACAGAATGACATAGTCGGCAATGTCGGCGTGGCTGATGAAATGCTTGGCACCGTTGATCACGAAATCGCCACCATCGGCGCGGGCGAAGGTTCGCATCGCGCGAACGTCCGAGCCGGCGTCGGGCTCGGTCATCGCCAGGCAATCGACGCGCTCGCCCCGCACCGTGGGGAGGAGGTACTCCTCGATCTGTGCTCCGGTGCAGCCGCGCAGGATATTGCTGGGCCGCGCGACGAGCGTTTGCAGGGCATAGCTCGCCCGGCCAAGTTCGCGCTCCATCAGCGTGGTGTCGAAAGTGCCGAGCCCGCCTCCGCCGAATTCCGTGGGCATGTTGGCGGCGTAGAGCCCCAGTTCCTTTGCCTTGCGCTTCACGTCCTGCGCTATCTCGCCGGGCACCTCGTCGGTGCGGTCAACCAATGCTTCATGCGGGTAGAGTTCGCTTTCGACGAAGCGGCGGACCGTTTCCACCAGCATGGTTTGTTCTGAAGATAGCGCGAAATGCATCAGCTTGGGCGTCCTTGGATGGCGATCGTCCGCCCGGCCTGGGGCGGGCGGGGCAGGCTGGCGTGGGCTGTTCGCACGGCCTCGATCCGCTCGATCAGGTCGGGCGGCATCGGCGCGGCGCGACCGGCAACGGTATCGACGTGGAGCAGCATCTGCTCTGCGGTGGCCAGCAGTTCGCCTGTCCCGGCCTTGTGCATCGCATGGAAAATGTGCAGCCGCTTGGCATCGGCGTCGAGCAGTTGCAGCGATAGCTCCAGCCTGTCGCCAAGGTGAGCTTCCGCGAGGTTGAACAGCATCGTCTGGACGGTAAACAGCGAATGTCCGGCGGCGCGATAGGCCTCGTCGATCCCGATGAAGCGGAAGAAGGCATCGGACTGCTCGCCGAAGGCCAGCAGAAAGCAGGATTCGCTCATGTGGTCATTGTAGTCGACCCAGTCGGGGCCGACTGTCGGGCTGAAGAGACGCAGCGGAGCCGGGATCGCCTGGCCTGCCTGCCACGCCACTGAACGGGTGCCTTCGAGCGCCGTGCGCAGGCCATGCCCCTCCGGCGATGCCGAAGTTGTCATCAAGGGTGAGGGCTCTTTTTCATCGTCCGGCATTGGCAAATTCCCCCTGAAGGCTTTCCCCCTTGCGGCCCGAATGCAAGGGCCGTTCGGCAACTAATGCTCATCATCACCAGAGTTAATGCCAGCGTTATCCGTTTGACTCTTCTCACCGGGCAGCTTTCACTGCGTCCAGACGGCTCGTGGCCACCCCGGATGGGCCACGCATGCAAGGCCGCAAAGGCAAATGCCGTGCCGGGAATGAGGGGAAAAAGATATGAAGCGTCATCTGCTGCTATCTACCGCGATTTCGACTCTTGTGTTGGGCTTGCCGGTCGCTCCGGCCCTGGCCCAGAATGCCAGCCCGCCAAAAGCAACCAATGCCGAGGATAACGGCGGCATCGCCGACATCGTCGTCACGGCCAACCGCCGCAGGGAGAAGCTCCAGGATGTCGCTGTCACGGTTCAGGCCTTGGGCGGCGAACAGCTCGCCCAGCGCGGGATCACCAATTTTGACCAGTTGCTGACCGAACTTCCGCAGGTTCACCAGGGCGGGCGCGGTCCGGGGCAGAACGTGGTGACGATCCGTGGCCTGTCCTTGGCGCAAGTATCGCTGCAGGCGACCGCCGTTGCCGGACCGAGCCCGAACGTCGCGATCTATCTCGACGATGCCTCGGTCGCCATGCCGGGGCGCAATCTCGACGTCTATGTCACCGATCTGGAACGCGTCGAAGTGCTTGAAGGTCCGCAGGGGACGCTATTCGGCGCCAGCGCCGAAGGTGGCGCGATCCGCTATATCACCAACAAGCCCAACCTTTCGAAGTTCCAGGTCGGCGCGACGCTGACCGCTGCCTCGACCCCCGGCCACGCCTTCAGCGGCTCGGCGAACGGCTACATGAACATTCCGGTGATCAAGGACAAGCTGGCGGTTCGCGCCACGGTGTTCCTCGATCACCAGGGCGGCTATATCGACAACATCTACGGCACCTACCAGATGCCGTTGACCGGCTACAACGCCGACGGTTCGGTGGCGTTCAACCTTCCCGCAACCAGCACCCGCCCAATCATCAACAACGCCGCTTACGCCAAGAAAGATTTCAACGACGCCACCTATGCGGGCGGACGCATCTCGGCGAAATGGGAAGTGGCGCCGGACTGGAACATCACCGTTCAGGATATGTACCAGGAATTGCAGGCCAACGGCACGTTCCAGTACGACCCGACGCTGGGCGATCTCAAGGTCATGCGCTTCTCGCCAGATTCCAACCAGGATCGGTTCAACCAGGTCCAGTGGTCGGTCGAAGGCAAGCTGGCCGGGCTCGAGATGGTCTATACCGGTTCGTACCTGCACCGGAAGGTCGAGCAGAAGTTCGACTACACCCAGTACGCCAGCGTAGGACCCTTCGCTCCGTATTACATCTGCGCCTATCCTGGGTATGCGAGCTGCGCGACCCCGCGGATGAGCTACCTCGACCATTCGCGCACGACGCGGTTTGCCGAGGAATTCCGCATCAGCACTCCGTCGAGCCAGCGGTTCCGGGTCCAGGCGGGC
>JAGWUU010000025.1 GCA_028868335.1 Sphingomonadales bacterium
TCAACGGCGGCTCGATCTCGATCGGCCACCCCTTCGGCATGACCGGCGCGCGCTGCACCGGCCACGCACTGATCGAGGGCAAGCGCCGCGGTGCCCGGTACGTTGTCGTCACCATGTGCATCGGTGGCGGACAGGGCGCGGCGGGTCTGTTCGAGGTTCTGTAACGATGCGGCTTTCCGCGCCTCGCATTGCGCCTGTCGATCTTTCGCGGATCGACGACGAGCAACGCGAGGCGCTGGCCGTATTCACCACCGCCGCGCGCGATGTGACCAAGTCCGAAGGGACGATGCTCAACATCTTTCGCACACTGGTCCATGCTCCCCGGGCGCTGACCGCGTTCCTCGCCTGGGGCAGCTATATCCTCTCGCGCCGCAACAGCCTGTCCGAGCGGGACCGCGAACTGGTGATCCTGCGCACCGGGTTCAATTGCGCGTCGGGCTATGAGTTCACCCAGCACACCCGGATCGGGCTCGATGCAGGGCTGAGCGAGGCAGAGATCACCGCGATCAAGGCTGGGCCGGGCGACCCGTCGTGGAACGATGCCGATCGCGCCATGCTCCGCGCCACCGACGATCTGACGCATGACTTCCACGTTTCAGATGCAAGCTGGGCGGCCCTGTCCTTCCTTGGCGACAAGCAGAAGATGGACCTGGTGATGACCGTCGCCCAGTACACGCAGGTTTCGATGATGCTCAATAGTTTCGGGGTCCAGCTCGATCCCGGGCAGGACCTCGATCCCCAGCTTGACCGGCGCTGACTTGCCAAGCGACCGCTGAGCGCCCATCTTGCCGCAGGTCCGGCAAATGGAGCGCCCGGCATGACCGATCATCTTGGTATCGTGGAGATTCTTGGCGTGGCCGGCAGCGTCAGCCTGCTCGCCGGATGGAGGCTGTACCTGTGCGTGCTGGCGACTGGGCTCGCCATGCATTTCGGCGTCCTGCCGCTGCCGGAACATCTCAAGGCGCTGCAAGTTCTCGCCAACCCGTGGGTGATGGGTGTGGCCGGGATTGCCGCTTTCATGGAATTCTTCGCCGACAAGGTCATCTGGCTCGATACCATCTGGGATACGGTCCACACCCTGATCCGTCCGCTGGGCGGAGCGCTGCTGGCGCTGGCGGTGGTCGATCCATCCGATCCGGCGACCCAGGCCGTCGCCTTCATTCTCGGCGGGGGCGCATCGCTCCTCGCCCACGGCGGCAAGGCGAGCGCGCGTGCCGTGATCAACACCAGCCCCGAGCCATTCAGCAATGTCGCCGCCTCGTCGTTCGAGGACGTCGCGACGACCGGCCTGCTTTACCTCGCCTACGCGCACCCTGTCGCGGCCGGAGCCATCGCCATGGTACTCCTGCTCGTCTCGATCGCCTTGCTGGTCTTCGCCTGGCGAATCTTGCGACGGATATTCCTGCGGGTCCAGCTTGAGCCGGTGGAATCCGCGGTGATCGAGGGCTAGGCTTTAGGCCACAACCTTCAGCTTGGGCCTGTCAAATCGGGCGATCCACTCTTCCAGGATCGGGGCGATCTTGTCGCGCCACTTGCTGCCGTTGAAGATGCCATAGTGCCCGACCTCGGGCGCAAGGTAATATTGCTTCATCGATTCCGGCAGTCCGGTGGCGAGGTGCAGCGCCGCCCTGGTCTGGCCGATGCCGGAAATGTCGTCGCGCTCGCCTTCGATGGCGAGCAGCGCGGTGTCCCGAATCGCGCCAAGGTCGACCTTCTGGCCGCGATGGACGAATTCGCCGTTGGGCAGCGAATGCTTCTGGAACACCTCCTCGACCGTCTGGAGGTAATAGGCGGCGTTGAGATCGCAGACCGCGCGGTATTCCTCATAGAAGTCCTTGGTCTGCTCGGCGCTGTCGCCGTCGCCATCGACCAGGTGCTTGAACATGTGGTAGTGGCTGAGCATGTGGTTGCCCAGGTTCATCGACATGAACCCGGCCAACTGCATGAAGCCGGGATAGACCCGCCGCCCTGCGCCCGGATATTGCAGCGGCACGGTGGCGATCACGTTGTGGCGGAACCATTCGATCGGGCGCTGCATCGCCAGGTCATTGACGCTGGTAGGTGCCTCGCGGGTGTCTATCGGCCCGCCCATCATCGTCAGGGTCAGCGGGCGGCAGGGGTTCTTGGTCTTGGCCATGATCGCCGTCGCGGCGAAGGTCGGCACCGAGGGCTGGCACACGGCAAGGGAATGGGCGCCCGGCCCGACATGCTCGAAGAACTCGATCAGGTAGTCGATATAGTCGTCGAGGTCGAAATCACCGGCGGAAAGCGGAACCATCCGCGCATCGGCCCAATCGGTGATATAGACCTCGCACCGCTCGATCATCCGCGCCACGGTGCCGCGCAGCAGCGTGGCGTAGTGCCCGCTCATCGGGGCGACGATCAGCAGACGGGGAGCATTCTCCGGCAGGCCAGAGTGGGTGAATTTGAGCAGGTTGCCGAACGGCTTGTGCAGCACGATCGCCTCGGTCACGGGATAGGTTACGCCATCGACCGTGGCGGTTTCGATGTCGAACGCTGGTTTGCCATAGGGCGCCGCGGCATGGGCGAACACCTCCAGCGCCGAGGCCATGACCGGACCGATGCCCGAATAGCCGAACGGCAGGGTGGGGTTGCTGAGCATTTGCGCCCCGGCCGATGCCCAGGCGCTGGCCATGTTCAGCCAGGAACGGTTGAGTTCGTATGTGGTGTAAAGCACGTGTGTTGACCCCTGCCTGCCGGGTTTCCGGCTTCTTGGACTGCATGGTGACTGCAATCGTTGCATTGTGCAATGCAGTATTTTATTTTGCGTTGCACAAGGGATACGATTTGGCGCTTTTGTAACTTACGCCGCGCGCGTGCTGTGCTAGTGCCCACCGCCATGAGTTCCGATCCCGCCCCCGTCGCAAGCGGGGATCAGCCCGAAGCCCCCGCCAAGCCCACCCGCAGTCTCGGTCCGCTGCGGATGATCTGGCGCGAAACTGCCAAGTATCCGCGCCAGGCAGTGTTTGCCGGGCTGGCCCTGATGGTCACGGCGACGGCGACGATCGCGATTCCCGCCGGTTTCCGCCTGATTATCGACCGTGGCTTCGCCCAGGGCGGCGATGTCGAGGCGATCGGGCGGTGGTTTCGCTATCTGCTGCTGCTGGTTGTGGTGCTGGGCCTGGGTACGGCCTGCCGGTTCTACTTCGTCTCGTGGCTGGGTGAGCGCGTGGTCGCGGACATTCGCCTCAAGGTACAGGAAAACCTGCTGCGCCTGTCTCCTTCGTTTTTCGAAACCAACAGCCCCAGCGAAATTTCCTCGCGGATGACGGCGGATACCGCGCTGATCGAGCAAGTGGTCGGAACCACGGTGTCGGTCGCCCTGCGCAACCTGATCATGGGCATTCTGGGGATCGGCTACCTGTTTTTCCTCGCGCCGACGCTGGCAGCGGGACTGCTGATCGGGATTCCCGTGGTGATCCTGCCGATCGTGTTCTTCGGGCGCAGGGTGCGTTCGATCTCGCGCTCCAGCCAGGACCGCGTGGCGGATATCGGCACGATCGTCGCCGAAACGCTTGGCGGCATGCGGATTGTCCAGGCCTTCAACCAGGAAAAGCGCGAACTGGCGCGGTTTTCGGGGGCGGTTGAAAGTACCTTCGCCACGGCCCGCCGCCGCATCCGCCTGCGTGCGATCATGACCGCGATCGCCATCGTCGCGATATTCGGCTCGATCGTCGTGCTGGTTTGGGAAGGCGCTCTGGGCGTTGCCCATGGCACCGTTACCGGCGGCACGATCTTCGCGTTCGTGGTCACCGCCGGAATCGTCGCGGGCGCCTTTGGCGCGCTGACCGAGGTTTATGGCGACCTTTTGCGCGGTGCCGGGGCAGCCGGGCGGCTCAACGAACTGCTCAATGAGAAACCCACCATCGCCGCGCCGGATCGCCCGCTCGACCTGCCGACTCCGCCGCGCGGCAAGCTGGCGTTCGAGCATGTCGGCTTTCGTTATCCGACCCGGCTCGAAACCGCGGCGCTGTCCGATTTCAGCCTGACGGTCGAACCGGGCGAGACTGTCGCCATCGTCGGCCCATCGGGCGCCGGAAAGTCGACCCTGTTCCAGCTTGCCGAGCGATTCTACGATCCCCAGGCCGGGGCCATCAAGCTCGACGGGGTGCCGCTTACCGCGGTCGATCCAGCTGAAATTCGCCGCCGCATGGCGCTGGTCCCGCAGGAGGCGATCCTGTTCGCCTCATCGGCGCGCGACAACCTGCGCTACGGCAATTGGCAGGCCAGCGACGAGGAAATCTGGGAAGCCGCCCGCGCCGCTAATGCCGAACAGTTCCTGCGTGACCTGCCCGAAGGGCTCGACACCTTTCTTGGCGAAGGCGGCGCGCGCCTGTCCGGCGGGCAGCGCCAGCGCATGGCGATTGCCCGCGCGGTGCTGCGCCAGGCGCCGATCCTGCTGCTCGACGAGGCGACCAGCGCGCTCGACGCGGAAAGCGAGCGGCTGGTGCAGGATGCGCTCGACCGGCTGATGGCCGATCGGACCACGCTGGTCATCGCCCACCGCCTTGCCACGGTCCGCCAGGCCGATCGCATCGTTGTGATGGACCAGGGCCGGATCGTCGAGACCGGCAACCATGACAGTCTGAGCAAGGCGGGTGGGCTCTATGCCCGTCTCGCGGCGCTGCAATTCGATGATGCGGCCTTCGCCGCTGCTGGGAGCAAGTAACCGATGGATCTTTTCGTCACCGCGATCCTGCTTGGCATCGTCGAGGGGCTGACCGAATTCATACCCGTCTCGTCGACCGGCCACCTGATCCTCGCGACCGAACTGTTCGGGTTCGATGCCGCGACGTGGAAGGTGTTCAACGTCGTGATCCAGCTCGGTGCGATCCTGGCGGTGGTTGTGCAGTACTGGCGAACCTTCTGGGCAGTTGGGATGGGCCTGTTGCGGCGCGAAGTGCTGGCCTGGCGGTTCGTCATCAACCTGCTGGTCGCCTTCATCCCGGCGGTCGTGCTGGGGCTGGTGTTCAAGAAGCAGATCGACGTGTTGCTCGGCAGTCCGATGGTGGTCGCCTGGGCGCTGATCGCGGGCGGGATCGCGATCCTGGTGGTCGAACGCTTCGCCAAGCAAGGGGACTATGTCGGTCTGGGGCAGCTGCCAATGAGGCAGGCGTTCGGCGTTGGCATGCTGCAATGCCTGGCCATGATCCCCGGGGTCAGCCGCTCGGGCGCGACGATCATGGGCGCATTGGCGATGGGCATCGAGCGGCGCACCGCCGCCGAATTCAGCTTCTTCCTGGCGATCCCGACGATGCTGGGCGCAACCACGCTTGAACTGTGGAGCAACCGTGCGGAACTGATGGCGGGAACCGGCCCGGTCGGCTGGAGCGAGATCGCCGTCGGCTTCGTCGTCGCCTTCATCGTCGCTCTGGCGGTGATCAAGGTTTTCGTTGCCTATATCAGCCGTTCGGGCTTCGCGCCCTTTGCCTGGTATCGCATCGTCGCCGGAACCGTGGCGCTGTTCCTGCTCAGCCGTTGACGGGATTCACGAAGAGACGGCAGCCGCCTCTTTCAAACCGCCTGCGCTCCACTGCCGCGCCCGCCGCGCAGGAAGTATTCCAGCGTGCCGCGGTTTAGCACGTCATCGATGTCGATTACCGCGGTGTTGGCATAGGTAAACCCCGGCGCAAGGCTGCGGTAGAGCCGGTCGAAATCGCGCTCGACCGTCTGGTGGTAGAGGTCCTTGAAGCTCTCGATCACGAAATAGGTGGGTTGCAGGTCATCGATCACGTAGTCGGTGCGCATCACCCGGTCGACGTTGAGCATGATCCGGTTAGGGCTCTTCGCCTCGAGGCAGAATACCGCTTCGGCCGGTCCGGAGAGAATCCCCGCCCCATAGGCACGCAAATTCTCGCCCTCGAGGATCAGGCCGAATTCGACCGTGTACCAATAAAGCGCCCCCAGCGCCTTCAGCCGGTTGTAGCGCATCGCCTTCCACCCGGCCCGACCGTATTCCTGCATGTAGTCGGCATAGGTCGGATCGGCGAGCATGGGGACGTGGCCGAACACGTCGTGGAACACGTCGGGTTCCTGGATGTAATCGAACGTCTCGCGGGTGCGGATGAAGTTGCCCGCCGGAAAGCGCCGGTTGGCAAGGTGCCAGAAGAATACGTGATCGGGTATCAGCATCGGCACCGGCACCACGCTCCAGCCGGTCAGCGATTTCAACTCCGTTGACAGTCGCGCGAATTCCGGCACCCCGCCACGGCCAAAGCCCAGTTTCTGCGTTCCGGCAAGAAAGGCACTTGCCGCGCGGCCGGGCAGGATGTCCATCTGGCGGGCATAGAGATCGTCCCAGATCGCATCCTCGTCCGCGCCGTAAACGTGCTGGTGCGGTTCGATCCAGTTCTCGCCGATATGGTGCGGGCGCTTGAGCGGGGCAGTGAACACCCCGGGATCGCCCTCGGGCAGGATGGTGAAATCCGGTTCGGCAAGAGTCGCGGCATCAGACATGGTTACACTTGTAACTTTTTCATTCCGGGACGGCAATGTCTTTCAACCCCGTTGCGCCGTCCACCCGCTTGGCGCAGGCTTGCTGCCGAAGGAGCGCGCCAGCGATGAAAAGGCTGAAACGCAAGAAATTCGCCAAGCTCTATGAACCTCTCGAAGAAGAGCTGGTCGCCATGGCGCGCTGGGTCGCCAAGAGCGGTGCGCGGATCGTGGTGTTGTTCGAAGGGCGCGACACGGCGGGCAAGGGCGGAGCGATACAGGCAGTCTCCGGGCCGCTCAATCCGCGCCAGTGCCGCATCGTCGCCCTTGCCAAACCGACCGGGCGCGAGACGACGCAATGGTACTTCCAGCGTTATGTCGAGCACTTGCCCGCAGCCGGCGAGATCGTGCTGTTCGACCGTTCGTGGTATAACCGCGCAGGCGTTGAAAAGGTCATGGGTTACGCAACGCCCGAACAGGTCCGCGCCTTCCTCGATCAGGTTCCGCAGTTTGAGAAGATGCTGGTCGATGACGGAATCCTGCTGTTCAAGTACTGGCTGACCACGGACCAGGAACAGCAGGAAAAGCGCTTGGCCGAGCGGCTCGACGATCCGCTCAAGCGGTGGAAGCTCTCGCCCGTCGACCTCGCTGCGCGCGAGAAGTACGACGCCTATACCCTGGCGCGCGAGGAGATGCTCAGGGCAACCCATTCCGACAGAGCGCCGTGGGCCCTGGTCGACTTCAACGATCAGCATCGCGGACGGCTGACTCTGATTCGCGACCTGCTCGATCGGTTGCCCGATACGGCGGTCGATCCCGAACCGGTGGAGCTGGTTCCGCTGGATGGTGAACCCTCGGTAGAGAGCTACACCGTGCTCAAGCCACTGCCGCCCTACGATCTCGATTGAGTCCCGGCTTTCCCTTGACTTTCGGCCTCTCCTGACGCATTGGCCCGGCCTTCCGGGGCGGCGCTTGCGCGCCGCTCTTGCAGTTTCATGGGCTTTCCAGCCCGAATCGAGAGTTCAGGACACACGCCATGGCGAAGCCCGCAACCGTCAAGATCCGCCTCGTGTCGAGCGCCGACACCGGCTTCTTCTATGTCACCAAGAAGAACCCGCGCAACACGACCGAGAAGATGAGCTTCCGCAAGTACGATCCGGTTGCGCGCAAGCACGTCGAGTTCAAGGAAGCCAAGATCAAGTAAACGGATGATCCGGTCGGAGCTGCCGGGTTCATTCAGAGTTCAAGCCCGTTCCCTATCGGAGAAGGCATGAACACCTTGATCAGCAAAGCTCGCATTATCGCAGGCGCCGCCGCTTCGGCGGCGCTTGTCGTTTCCGCCATCACACCCGCCGCCGTTTCCGCCCAGGTGCAGGCACCGGCGCCGCAGGGCGATCTGGCGCAGGCGGTCGCGGCGCTGCGCGCGATTTCGACGATGCGCGCCGATTTCATCCAGACCGACCGCAACGGCCAACGCCTTGGCGGGGTCCTGACCCTCAAGCGCCCTGGCAAGATTCGCTTCCAGTATGAGAAGGGCGTGCCGATCTTGATCGTCTCGGACGGTTCGGCGCTTACCTTCATCGACTATTCGGTGCGCCAGCTTCAGCGCTGGCCGATCAAGAACAGTCCACTGGGGGCACTGCTCGATCCCAACCGCGACGTGATGAAGTACGGCAGGCTGGTGTCGGTGGACAACCTCCGGGTCGTCGGGATCGAGGTGCGCGACAAGGGGCATCCCGAGTATGGCATCATCACCATGCTGTTCGTGCGCAAGGCATCGGCGCCGGGAGGGCTTGAACTGTCGAGCTGGGCTTCACTCGACTCGCAGAACAACCGCACCATCATCACGCTGTCGAACCAGCAGTACGGGGTTGCTGTTCCGGATTCGACGTTCAGGTTCAACGACCCGCGCCTCCCCACTCGTCGATGAGGGCGAACGGCCCATCGTGGGCTGTGCCGCTGATGCGACAAACTGCGACAAATCTGGCGGGATCGTTCATGGGCCAGCAAGGCAAATCGGCCTAAAACGGTTCTCGACAGCGCGGCCTGAGGCGGGTTTCCCCCCTGTTGCCCGCTCCTCCAGTGGGTCGCTCTGTCAAGCGTGACGAACGCACAAAGGAACCCCTGCTCCAATGCCCCCGGAGCAGGGGTTTTTTCTGGTCCATCGAGATTTGGCCCATGCGCGGCTGCGAACGGTGCCGACCTGCGCTTCCGGTGCTCACGGCCTTTAAGGTCGCTGCGCGCCGGTTCTCGTCCGACACTATTCTCGCTCCGACTTGAAGCAGTCCGATCCCAAGCCACGCCATACCGCCCAAAAGCCCCCTCCCCTTCAGGGGAAGGGGTTGGGGGAGGGGGCGTCACATCGAACAGCGCAACGCTTGATCGAAGCGCTCGCCCTTCCTAAAGCCGTCGCATGGTTTCGATCGCCACGTGGAATATCAACTCCGTCCGCCTCCGCGCAGATCAGGTCGCCCGCTTCCTGAAGCAGGAGCAACCCGATGTGCTGTGCCTGCAGGAGATCAAGACCGAGGAGAAACACTTCCCGCACGCGGTGTTCGAAGAGCTTGGCTATACCCATCGCGCGGTCCACGGGCAGAAGGGCTATCACGGCGTCGCCACTGTCAGCCGCATCCCGATCCGCGAGGTTTCGCGCAACGACTGGCAGGCCAATGGCGAGGCGCGCCATGTCGGGGTAGAATTGCTCGGGCCGGGCCAGGGCATGGTGCTGGAGAATGTCTATATCCCCGCGGGCGGCGACATTCCTGATCGTCAGGCCAATCCCAAGTTTGGCCAGAAGCTCGATTTCCTCGAGCGGATGGCGCACTGGGCCGATGCGCTGGATCGCCCCACCGTGATCGTCGGTGATTTCAACATCGCCCCGCTCGACAGTGACGTCTATGATCACAAGGCATTGCTCAAGGTGGTCAGCCATACGCCGATCGAGATCGAGGCGCTGTGGCGGTTCCGGGACGCACACGGTTGGGAGGACCTGGGCCGCAAACATATCCCCGCGCCGGAACGCAACTGGACCTGGTGGTCGTACCGCACCTACTGGCAGGACAAGGACCGCGGGCGTCGGCTCGATCACATGTGGGCCTCTCCCGAATTGGCGGCGCAATCGCGCGGCCATCGCATCGTCGAGGAAACCCGCAAGTGGGAAAGCCCGAGCGACCATGTGCCGCTTGTGACGGAGTTCGCGCTTTGACGAGCCCCGCGCGGCGCGTGGCCCTGGCCATCGATGCGCTGCGCCACGGCTGGCCGATCGCGCTTGAGGGGGGCTTCACCCTGCTGCCCGCGGAAACCGGCCTTGCCCGGAATGCCCGTTCGCGCCGCCTGTTGATCTCTGCAGCGCGAGCCGTGACGCTGAAGCTTGCCAACCAGCGCGAGGCCGCCGTTCCCGAAGCGCCGGTGTTGATCCGGGGTGCCGATCCGTTTGATCTTGCCTCGGCGCGGGTGCTGGCCGATCCGGCACTCGATCTCGCCAATCCGCTCAAAGGGCCGTTCCTGGCGGAACACCTTGACCAGCCCGAGGCGGCGGCGGTGGCGATGGAGCTGGCGCGACTTGCCGGAATCCTGCCGGCCTTCCTGGTCGATCCCGATGACGCGGGTGAGGCGCAGATTGTCGCAGCAACGGACCTTGCTGCGTGGAAGGACAGCGCCCACCTGGCTATCGCCGCCCGCGCGCGCCTGCCGATCGCGGCGAGCGAGGAGGCGCAGATCGTCGCCTTCCGCTCGACGGACGATTTGCGCGAGCACGTAGCGCTGGTGATCGGCGATCAACGCAGCGATCGCGCGCCGCTGGTCCGGCTCCATTCGGAGTGCCTGACCGGCGACATCCTCGGCAGCCTCAAGTGCGATTGCGGCCCGCAGCTTGATGCCGCGCTCGAGGCCATGGCCGACGAGGCGCGCGGCGGCGGCTGGGGGGTGCTGCTCTACCTGCGGCAGGAAGGGCGCGGGATCGGGTTGATCAACAAGCTGCGCGCCTATGAATTGCAGGACCAGGGTTTCGACACGGTCGATGCCAACAACCGGCTGGGGCTACCGACAGAGGCCCGCGATTTTCCCGTGGCCGCGCGGATGCTTGAGCTGCTGGGGGTCAGGTCGATCCGGTTGATGACCAATAACCCGGGCAAGGTCGATGCCCTGCGCGCGGCCGGGGTCGATGTGGCCGAACGGGTTCCGCACCAGCTTCCGCCCAATCCGCACAATGCCCGCTACCTCGCGACCAAGCGTGACCGGACGGGGCATCTGCTATAGGCCTGACAGACCGATGCAGTCGGTGCGCCGGGGCCGAATTCTACCGCTTTTCGTAGCGCGTCAGCTTCGGGCTAAGGGCGTTGGCGCCGACTTTCGAAACCTCGCCCGACCAGTCCGCCACGAACGCGCTGGGCCAGGCCACCCCGGGGGCGAAGCGCGCGTCGTTACCCTCGACCACCAGGCCGGCGCTGGGATTGTCGCGTGATTCGGCAGCGACGGCGATGAAAGCCGAATGGTTCTCCTTGTTCGCCCCCTGGACGAACCAGTTGTTCGCGATCCGCCCACTCGCTCCGCTCGAGAGGTCGATCATGTAGTTGGTCGCCTTGCCGGCGCTGTCGTCGAAGCTGCAATTGAGCACGGCGATCCGCGCCGCGCGCGACTTGAGGTAGTGCCCGCCACGCCCGGCCTCGAACCGGCTGCGGGTGACGGTCACCGCGCCATAGCTTCCCGCATAGACCGAATGGGCACAGCCGCCCGGTCCCTCGCAGGTGCCAAGCCGGGTGAAGGTCGACTTGTCGATCGTCAGCGTGCTGGCCTGGTCGCTGGCAGTGAGGATGCCCTGCTGGCTGTCGCGGAACCACGACTGACTGACCGCAAGGTTGCCCTTTTCCAGCCGAATGCCCGCGCCGTTCCAGTCAGGCACCTTGATGTTGGCGAAGACCAGCCCCTCAACGCGGGCCGATCGGCCGCGCAGCACCAGTGCGCCCTTGCCCTCGCAAGCCACGCCGTCGAACGCGGCCTGGCCGGGGGTCTGGGCGACATAGACCACGTCACCCCCGCCCTGGACCGCGCAATCGGCGTGATGCCCATCGGATACACGGATCGTTCCCATTCCCTGACCGATCGCGTCGACCGCATCCTGCAACCGGCCAAAGCCACGCCCGCTTTCCACCACCACATAGGGGGCGCCGCCTTGCTGGGCCGAGGCGGAAAGGACGGGGATCAGGGCAGAGCCGAGCAGGGCTGCCGGGATGAATGGGCGGAACAGGGTGCGGATCATGGCGAGCGCGTTACCACGCCCGGGTCAAGAAGGGGTAAAGCCTCTCGGGGCTGTCCCGCGCGGGGACAGGCTTTCAGTCCTTCCCGCCCCAGCGCCATTTCCAGCCGCCTCTGGTCTTGGCGGCGATGAGCGGCATCGGCAGGAAGGCGAAGATGACAACCCAGGCCAGCATTGCCGCAGGGTGCCTGGCCAGCAGCACGGCGCCGATCGCCATGAGGCCAACCTGGCCGAGCATGAGTACCCAGCCTTGCCACGCGATCGGCAATCCAGAGCCGTAACCGAACCGCTTGGCCGCGAACCATGCGTTATCGTCCTGCGGATCATTCATCGGGATTCTCCCTTGGCCGGACGCCCGCGCCTTACCGGCTCTGGCTCCGCCACCTTCATTCCGCGCCGCGCCAGCGCCTCGCGCAGCAGCACTTCGACCTGGGCGTTAACCGAACGCAGGTCGCGCGCCGCCGCCCGCTCCAGCGCTTCGTAAAGCGTCGGATCGAGACGGAGCGGGAAGGCTTTGCGGTTCGGCGGCGGCATCGGTCGGCTTACTGGTACAACGTGCCTGCGTTGACGACCGGCTGGGTGTCGCGCTCGCCGCACAGGACGACCATCAGGTTCGAAACCATCGCCGCCTTGCGCTCATCGTCGAGGTGGACGACGTTCTTTTCGGACAACATCCCCAGCGCCATCTCGACCATGCCGACCGCACCTTCAACCAACGTCTTGCGCGCGGCGACCACGGCTTCGGCCTGCTGGCGGCGCAGCATCGCCCCGGCGATTTCCTGCGCATAGGCAAGGTGGGTGAAGCCGCATTCATCGACGGTGATCCCCGCCATCGACAACCGCGCAATCAGCTCCTTGCGCAGTTCGACGCCAACCTCGTCATGGTTGCCGCGCAGGGTGATTTCCGCATGGGCGAAGTCGTCATAGGGATAGCGCGAGCCGATGGTGCGGACCGCCGCCTCGATCTGGACCATGACGAAGGCCTTGTAATCGTCGACGTCGTAGAGTGCTTGCGCGGTATCGACCACGCGCCACACCACCTGCGCCGCCATCTCGATCGGATTGCCGCGCAAGTCGTTGACCTTGATCTTGTCCGAGACGAGATTGTTGGCGCGGACCGAGATCTTGGTCTTGCCCATCCATGGCCAGACCCAACGCAGCCCATGCTCGCGGTCGGTGCCGCGGTATGAGCCGAACAGGGTGATTGCGGCGGCCTGGTTGGGCTGGATCATGTAGAAACCCTTGGCCACGATCACCAGCACGACCGCGAGAAAGCCGGTGCCGAAAACGAAGGCAACCGCCTGCGAATCGCTCGCGTCGCCGCCTGCGAAGAAAACGATTCGCCAAACGAAGAGCAGCAGCAGGGCAACAAAGACCACAAGCATCAGATAACCGCTGGTACTCCAGGCACGCACTTCGCGGCTGGTACTCATCGCGGGATGCGAATCGGACATGATGAATCCCCTTAATATGATATCACTTTAATATCAGGCAATCGCTTTTTGTCAATTGACGGGTTGAAAGCCGGAAGGACGCACCCCACCTTGCGTTTTGCAGTACCGGGCCCCTCTGGCGCGATGCAGAGCTTGCCATTCCCCCCCTCCTGGCAAGCCGCGTTGCGTGATGTCGGACTGCATCGGATGACGCCGATGCCTTGGTCCGGAACCTTATCCCCCTCCAAGGTTTCGAACCAGGCTCGGCGCATCCGATCGTATGCAACGCTACGAAAGGGTGTTTCCCATGACTGACCAAGCCTTCCGCCTGCTCCGGCGCCACCAGCAGCTTGACGAGCAGCTCCGCCGCGAGCGGACGCGCCGCTGGGTCGATCCGTTCAGGATCGCGCGGATCAGGAAGCTGAAGCTGGCGGTGAAAGACCGGCTGATGCGCCTGTCGCTGAAGCCCAGCGCCGTCTGACCTTACCATAGCGCCGATCCGCTTGCCGGGTCGGCGCTGTCCTTATTGCAGGGTTGCCGCTCATGGAATTCCTGATCGCCGACTGGCTGGGAACCCCGGCCTGGTTCTGGCTGGCCTTTGCCGGCCTCGTCATCGCGCTCACCGCCTTCGATCTTGGCCTTCTCCACCGGGAGGACCGAGCCATGGGCATTGGCGAATCGCTCAGGCTTTCGGCCTTTTACATCTCGGTCGCGCTGGCGTTCGGGGTCTGGGTCTGGGTCGCCAAGGGCGCCGACCCGGCGATGAAATACTACACCGGCTTCTTCATCGAAAAAGCGCTGTCGATCGACAACGTGTTCGTGATCAGCCTGATCTTCACCTTCTTCGCGGTTCCGGCGAAATACCAGTATCGGGCCTTGCTGTGGGGCATCCTGGCGGTGATCGTGCTGCGCGGAGTGATGATCGCGGCGGGCGCGGCGCTGGTGGAGCAGGCCCACTGGGTACTGTACGTATTCGCCGCCTTCCTGATCTATACCGGCGTGCGGATGTTCCGCGCCGACGATCACGCGCCGGACCTGGCGAACAATCCCGCGATCCGCTGGATTTCTACCCATATGCGCGTGACCAAGGAGCACCACGGCAGCCGCTTCTTCGTCCGGGTGCCGGACGAACGGAACGGCCGGATGGTGCGCGCCGCGACCCCGCTGTTCCTGGCGCTGGTAGTGATCAATCTTGCCGACCTGGTGTTCGCGGTCGATTCGGTCCCGGCGATCTTCGCGATCACCACCGATACCTTCGTGGTCTATACCAGCAACATCATGGCGATCCTCGGCCTGCGCGCGCTGTACTTTGCGCTCGCCGCGATGATCCACCGTTTCCACTACCTCAAATATGCGCTGGCCGCCGTACTCGTGTTCATCGGCGGCAAGATCCTGATCGCGGATTTCGTGCTGGGCGGTGCCAAGTTCCCGCCGCTCGCCAGCCTGGGCGTGACCATCGCCCTGATCGGCGCGGGGATCGGCTACTCCCTGTGGAAGACGCGCGGCGAGGACGGCGCCGCATCTGCCGCCTAGTTCTGCTGGATCACCTTGAGAAACGCCTCGCCGTAGGCATCAAGCTTGCGCGCCCCGACCCCGCCGATCTCGCCCAGCGCGGAGAGCGAGGCAGGGCGCGCCGCTGCCATTTCGCGCAGGGTCGAATCGTGGAAGATGACATAGGGCGGCACTCCCGCCTCAAGCGCCAGGTCGCGGCGCAAGGTCCGGAGCGCATCGAACAGCGGATCGCCCACCGGGTTGACCGCGCCCGACCGATCCCGGCGGCCCTTGCGGCTGCGTTCGGGTTTGGGGGCAAGCGCGATCATCACCGCCGCATCGCCCTTCAGCACAGACTTGGCATCGCCGCCCAGCGCCAGCCCGCCATGCTCGGTCGGGACCAGGCTGCCTCGGGCCTGCAGCGCGCGGGCGAGAGGACGCAGGAGGTAGGATTCCTCCGCATTCACGATCCCGAACACGCTCAGCCGGTCATGCCCGCGCTGCGCCACTCGTTCATCACCGGCGCCGGTCAGGACCTTTTCAATATGGCCGAAGCCATAGCTTTGCCCGGTGCGATAAACCGCCGACAGCAGCTTTTGCGCCAGTGTGGTCGCATCGACGATCCCCGGCGCTTCAAGGCAGTTGTCGCAGTTGCCGCAAGTCTCGGGCGGGTCCTCGCCGAAGTGGCGGAGCAGCAGGGCGCGGCGGCAACCGGCAGTTTCGACCAGCCCCGCCATCGCGTCGATCCGCGCGGACTCTCCGGCGCGGCGGCCTTCCTCAACCTCGCCCAGCCGGTGGCGGGCGCGGGCAAAGTCCTCCGCCGCCCATAGCAGCAGCGCCACGGAGGCATCGCCGTCACGCCCGGCGCGACCGGTTTCCTGATAGTAGGACTCGATCGACTTGGGCACTCCGGCATGGGCGACGAAGCGCACGTCGGGCTTGTCGATCCCCATCCCGAAGGCGACGGTGGCGACCATCACCATGTCTTCGCTCGCGACGAAGGCGGCCTGGTTGGCGGCGCGCACCTCTGCCGGAAGCCCCGCGTGGTAGGGCAGGACCGTGCGTCCGGTCGCCGCCGCCAGCTTCTCGGCCAGATCCTCGGTCCGCTTGCGGGTCGGGGCATAGACGATCCCCGGCCCCGGCTGCTCGGCCATCAGCGCGGCAAGCTGGCGGGTGATCGCCTCGCGATGCGTCACCCGATAGCGGATGTTGGGCCGATCGAACCCGGCGACGATCAGCCCATCCGCCGGAATACCAAGCTGGGCGAGGATGTCGGCGCGGGTGTGGGCGTCTGCCGTGGCAGTGAGCGCCAGGCGGGGGACGGCCGGGAAGGCGTCCATCAAGGGACGCAGCAAGCGGTAGTCGGGGCGGAAATCGTGCCCCCATTCGGATACGCAGTGCGCTTCGTCGATCGCGAACAGGCTGACGCGCGCCTTGGACAGTAGCTCGCGGAAATGCGGCTGGCTTGCGCGTTCCGGCGCGACGTAGAGCAGGTCGAGATCGCCGCTGCGGAACCGGTCGATCGCCGTTTCGCGGTAGTCGTCGCTATCGGCGCTGGTCAGGCTGGCGGCGCGAATGCCGTTGGCCTCGGCGCTGCGAAGCTGATCGTGCATCAGCGCGATCAGTGGTGAGATCACGACGCAGGTTCCGTCCATGGTCACGGCGGGAAGCTGGTAGGTCAGGCTCTTGCCCGCACCGGTCGGCATGACCGCAAGGCTTGATTGCCCGGCCATGACCCGATCGATCACCTGTTGCTGCACCCCGCGAAAGGCGGTGAAGCCAAACGTGGCGTGAAGCTGGTCGAGAAGATCGGGCGCGGTCACAGGTCTGCGCCTAGTGCGCCGGGCCGGTTTGGGAAAGGCCGCGTTGCTGGTTCTCATCACCTCGCTTGCCCCAAGGCGGCGGGACTCGCCTCGCGTTGCGGTTGGTGCTAATGGGTGGGCCCCGGATCGGGTCGCAACCAACGGGCAGAAAGGGAGCGACGGAAATGACTTACTCGGGTGAGTGCTTTTGCGGGGCCGTCAAACTTGAAGTCACCGGAGAGCCGGAGGGCATGGGTTACTGCCACTGCCGATCCTGCCGCTCATGGTCTGGCGGGCCGGTCAATGGCTTTACCCTGTGGAAGCCGGAAAACGTGCGGGTGACCCAAGGAAGCGACCAGGTCGCGGTTTACAACAAGACCCCCACAAGCGACCGTACCTATTGCAAGACATGCGGTGGGCACCTGATGACAAACCATCCGGGGCTCGGCGTTGTCGATGTCTTTTCCGCGACCTTGCCGGGGCTGGACTTCAAGCCCGGCCTGCACATCAACTACACCGAATCGGTCCTGCCGATGAAGGACGGCTTGCCGAAGTTCGCCGATTTCCCCGGCGCCTTTGGCGGTTCCGATCGGCAGGTCGCCGAGTAGCGCTCAGTCGAGGTTGGGGCGCAGTCGGCGCTCCGCCAGTTCGATGCTGATCCCGCACCGCGCCGCGTAGTCTTCAAGCTGGTCGCGCCCGATCCGGGCGACGCCGAAGTATTCGCTCTGCGGATGGGCGAAGTAGAAGCCCGAGACCGCCGCCGTCGGCAGCATGGCGAAGCTTTCGGTAAGGGTCAGCCCTGCGCTGCCTCCCGCCTGGAGCAGATCGAACAGGATCGGCTTCAGCGAGTGATCGGGGCAGGCGGGATAACCCGGCGCGGGGCGGATGCCGCGGTATTGCTCCTTGATCAGCGCTTCGTTGGTCAGTTGCTCGCCCGGAGCATAGGCCCAGAGCGTGGTGCGGACGTGTTGATGGAGCCGTTCCGCGAAGGCTTCGGCAAAGCGGTCTGCCAAGGCCTTCAGCAGGATGTCATTATAATCATCATGCGCCGCCTTGAAGCGCTCCAGATGCGGCTCGATGCCGTGGATGCCGACAGCAAAGCCGCCGATCCAGTCACCATCCCGATCAATGAAATCGGCGAGGCAATAGTTGGCGCGCTCCCGGCTTTTCACCACCTGCTGGCGCAGGAAGGGCAGCTTGATGCTCTGCTCATTGTCGAGATGTAGCGTCACATCGTCGCCATCACGCGCACAGGGCCAGAAGCCGCAGACGCCCTTTGCGTTGAGCCATTTCTCGGCAATGATCCGCTCGAGCATCTTGCGGGCATCGGCGTAGAGTGAACGCGCCGATTCACCGACCACGGCATCGTCAAGAATGGCGGGATAGACCCCCGCCAGCTCCCAAGCGCGGAAGAACGGCGTCCAGTCAAAGCAATCGG
>JAGWUU010000026.1 GCA_028868335.1 Sphingomonadales bacterium
TACAACCGGGCCGAGAAGGCGCGGATCATCGAGGCAGTGCGGCATATCGTCAAAGTCGAGACGGCAACCGAACCGCGCTTCCAGGAATATTTCATAGCCGCAATGAAATTCCCCACCGCACCCGCCCCCGAAGGCGATGGCGCGTCCGGCCGCGGCCGACGCGCGCGCCTGCGGGGACGCTCAAGCCAGGAAGGATAGAGAGATGTCGAGAGAAGGACGTACCGGAGGCCGTCGTGGCCGCGCCGCCGCCAATGCCGCCCAGACTGCGGACCGCGAACCCTATATCACCCGCCGCATCCCGCCCTATTCGGTGCTGGGCGATGCCGATCTCGCAATCCTCGAGGATAACGCCGAAACGATCCTTGAGGAGATCGGGATCGACATCAAGGACGATCCTGAATCAATCGCGATCTTCGTTGCCGCCGGCGCCAGGGCCGATGGTGTGCGAGTCCGCTTCCCGCGCGGCATGTGCCGCGAGATCGTGCGGAACAACGCGCCCGGGATCTTCACCCAGCACGCCCGCAACCCGGCCAACAGCGTGCAGATCGGCGGCAACGCGACGGTGCTGGTCCCCTCCTACGGATCACCCTTCGTCTATAGCCGCGAGGGCGGCCGTCGCTATGCGACGATCGAGGACTTTCGCAACTTCGTGAAGCTGGCCTACATGGCCGACAGCCTGCACCATTCGGGCGGCACGATCTGCGAACCGGTCGACCTTCCGGTCAACAAGCGCCACTTCGACATGGTTTACAGCCACATCAAGTATTCCGACAAGGCCTTCATGGGTTCGGTCACGCACCCTGAGCGGGCCGAAGATTCCGTAGCCATGGCGAAAATCCTCTTCGGCGACGATTTCGTCGAGGAGAATTGCGTGATGAACAACCTCATCAACGCGAATTCGCCGCTGACCTTCGACGCGACCATGCTCGGCGCGCTCAAGGTCTATGCCCGCCACAACCAGGCGACGATGATCAGTCCGTTCATCGTCGCCGGGGCGATGAGCCCGGTGACGGTCGCGGCCGTGGCGGCGCAGAGCCTGGCGGAAGGACTGTGCGGCATGGCGCTGGCGCAGCTCGTCCGCCCCGGCGCGCCGGTGATCTACGGCAACTTCGTCTCGTCGATGTCGATGCAATCGGGTGCTCCGACCTTCGGTTCGCCAGAGGCATCGCTGATCCTCAACGTCGGTGCGGCGCTGGCTCGGCGGCTGGGGGTGCCCTTCCGCAGCGCCGGGGGGTTCACTGCGTCCAAGGTGCCCGACGCCCAGGCCGCCTACGAAGCAGCCAACACGTTGCAGCAGGGGTTGCTCGCGGGGGTCAACTTCATGCTCCACACCGCCGGCTGGCTCGAGGGTGGGCTGGCCATGGGTTACGAGAAGTTCGTGATGGATTGCGACCAGGCGGCGATGATGGCGATCTATGCCAAGGGCGTGGACATGAGCGCGAACGGCCAGGCCCTGGACGCCATACGCGAGGTTGGGCCAGGCCAGCACTTCCTTGGGTGCGGCCACACCCAGGCGAACTTCAAGTCCGCCTTCTACCGATCGACCGTGGCCGACAACAACAGCTACGAGCAATGGGTGGAGGATGGCCGCATGGACACCGAACAGCGCGCCGAGAAGCTCTACAAGCAGATGCTGGCGGACTATGTCGCACCCGAGATCGACCCCGATATCGACGCGCGATTGGTTGCCTACATGGACCAGCGCAAGGCGAGCTTCCCGGACTCCAACATCAGTTAGAGTCCCCACGCCTCCCGTCGCAGAGCCCCTCCGCCGCGGCGAGGGGGCTTGGGCGCGGGAGCAAGACGATGGTGCCGAGCGTCAACGCCCTTTGACAGGCCAGAGCAGAGCGCCGCGCAAGGTCGGCGGTGCCATGCCAAACGCCGTCAGGCGGGAAGCTGCGCCCAGCGGTGCGTTGCCCAGACCAGGGCGGCGCAGGCCACCAGGGCGAGATAGGGCAGCAAGCCTGCCTTGGGTTCTACCGCCTGCCGCTCGAACGGATCGTCGGCGGTGCCTTCGGATACCGGAAACTTGCCCTTGTCCTGCACATAGTGGCGAAAGGCGAATACCGGCACGATTAACAGCACGGCTAGCAGTCCGTTGCGCAGCGTGCCCTTGCCCCATACGTCGGACCCTGCGCCCATCCACACCATGTTGACGAAGCCGAACACCGCCCCGGCGGCCAACAGCCAGTTGGGCGCGCGATAGGGCCGGTTCCAGTTACCGCGATCGATCCGGTGGATCCACCCGGCTTGCAGGTTCAGGAAATTGAACACGAAGTAGCAGACGTTCGAAATCATCAGCACCGCGAAATAGTCCGAGGCGAGCAACAGGATCAGGTTGAAACCCAGATCGGTCCACATCGCCGCCGTCGGCGCGCCATGATGATTCACTCTCGACAGATAGCGTGGCAGCCAGCCATCGACCGACGCCTGATAGAGCGTGCGCGACGAGCCGAGCATCGAGGTCATCACGATCAACAGCAGCGCAAGGATCAACATGACGATCAGCAGGTTGCCAAGTACAGCCCCGCCCCCGACGATTTGGGCCAGCGCCTTGGCGACGCCGGAGCCATCGTTGATCGACGGATCGAGCATGCCTGCAAGGCCGAGAGAAGCCTGGAAGGCCAGCGGGACCAGCGTGAAGATCGCTATGCACAGCAACCCCGCCGCGATGATCGCCTTGGCGGTATCCTTGGCCGGATCGCGGAATTCGCGGGTATAGCAAACCGCCGTTTCAAACCCGTAGGTCGACCATCCGGCCCCGAACATTGCCCCGGCCAGAAGGGTCAGCCCGGCGGTGTTCCACGTACCGAAGCCGATATGGCCTGCCGCGTCGCGCACGATCGGCAGCAACGGGAACAGGTGATCGCGCGGCAGATCGCCGGTGATGAACGGCACCAGGCCGACCAGCAGCAGCGGCGCCATGCAGACGATTCCCAGCACCTTCTGGAAATTGGCCGCCCGCGCGGCGCCGTGGTGTTGCAGGAAGAAGGTCAGCAGCAGGAACCCGCTGGCGATGATCGACACCAGGTTGACGCGCAGGTGCAGGCCCTCGCGAACGAATCCAAGGTCCGCCAGTTGCAGTTCCCAGGTGCGGATCGCGGCGGTGGCGGGGAACAGGCTGACGGTCACATAGGCCGCCGCCAGTCCCGTTCCCAGTGCCAGAACCGGCGACCATGCCAGCCAGTTGCACCACACCGAAATCGGCGCGATGAACTTGCCGTAGGGCAGCCATCCCGCCGCGCCATAGACCGAAGCTCCGCCCGACTTGTCGGGATAGAGCCCGGCGATTTCGGCATAGACGAAGCTCTGGACGAACCCCATCAGGATCGAGGCGATCCAGATCACCCAGCTTGGCTGACCGATCAATGTGGCGATTCCGCCCATTGTCAGCAGCACGCCGGCGGGCACCCCGCTGGAAGCCCAGAAGGCGTCCTTCCAATCGAGCTGGCGACGCAGCTCCAACTGTTCGGCGCTTGCTACCTCGGCTGTGCTGGCCACGCGTTCTCCCCTGCCCGTACCGCTTCTCAATCCCCGAAGCGGTAGCGCAGGTTCACGCCCCAGGTCCGCGGCTTGGCATAGACCCCCAGCACATCGCCCCAAAAGAGCGATCCGTCGAAGGCATAGACCCGGTACTGCCGGTTGAAGAGGTTGTTGACGAAGGCCGAGACATCGAGCCGACCGCCGGCTGGCGAGAAGCCGATCCTGAGGTTCTCGACATGGTAGGCTTTTTCCTTCTCGACCGGCGCGCACATCACGGTGAAGCAGAAGCTGCCCGAATAGAGCGCATCGCCCTGTAGCGAAGCCATGCCGCCAGCAAGCGGGAATTCGTAGCGGATCAGCGCATTGCCGGTGAAGGCCGGAGCCTGCGGCAAATCATGATCGGCCACGGTTACGCCGTCGGGAAGCAGGACATTCTTGACCTTGCTGTCCTGCACGGTCCCGCTGAGCTGGAACGTCAGGCCATGGATCGGATGCGTCACCAGTTCGGCTTCGATCCCCATGTTGCGCGCTGGCAGGTTGCGCACCACCTGCGTAAACCCGACCTGGGCGAACGCCTGGTAGTCCTTGTAGTCATAGTAGAACGCGGCGAGGTTCAATTCCGCGTGCGGCCCCAGCTTTGCTTTCAACCCTGTTTCATAGGAGTTGAGGGTTTCCGGCTTGTAGGGGATGTTGTTGATCGTATCGATCACCGCCTGGCCGAGGAACGGCGTGCCGGTCGAGAAAGTGAACCCCCCTGACTTCGAGCCGCGGTTGTAGCTGGCGTAGATCAGCACGTCAGGGGTCGGCTTGTAGTCAAGCTCGGCCCGCACCGTCACGCCGTCGAAGCTGGGCTGCGCGGCCGCCGGGGTCACGGTCACTCCGGTCAACGGGGTGGCGCCGGTGGGATCGTTATAGCTGATCCCGGTCGGCCCGAAGTGCATCGAGAAGCCCGACCAGAATTCAGACGCGGTATAGTCGCCCTTCTTCTTGTCGTGCCAATAACGCAAACCGCCAACCAGCTTGAGCTTGTCGGTCAGCCTGAATTCGTCCTGCGCAAAGAGCGCCCAGCTTTCAGTGCGCTGCGAAATCGCGACCAGGGGATCGTACAGATCGAAGGGCGTGGCGTACTTGGCGTCGAACTTGCCGTCGATGATCAGCCCATAGGCGCCCACGACCAGGAAGTTGTTGCCGCTCTTCATCGACAGGCGCACTTCCTGCGAATACTGGTTCACATTGGCGCGCTGGTAGAAGATCGTGCCCGAGGCGTAGCATGTAACCGCGCTTGCCGGTGCCGGGCATGGGCCGGTGGCGTACGGGGCGTAGGCCAGACCCGGGGTATAGGGCAGTTCGGGAACGCCGTCGCCGCCTTCGATGTAGAACTTCTTGAGGTGCTGGTAATCGGTGATCGAGGTCACCGAGATCGCACCGATGTCGGCATCCATCCTGAGCGTCGCGCCGAAGATATTACGATCGACGTAGGCATCGTTGGTGCCCGCGGTCTTCCATGGATTGCCGCCCTGCGAGGCGGTGATCGCCGGGTTGGTGTAACCGTTCGCGGTCGAACCCGGGACGCCGCCATTGTAGGATGCGCCGAAGTAGTTGTTCCAGTAATCACACACCTGGTTGGCGGGCAGGAATTCGCCCTGGAACTGGGCGTTGGGACAAGCCGGAGCCAACGAATAGATACCCGCCTGGCGTTCCTTGTCGGCCTGGGCATAGCGCAGCGTCAGCTTGGCCTTGAAGCTGGCACTCGGCTCGATCGCGAGAATGCCGCGCAGCGCCCAGTGGTTGTTCGCGCCGCGATCCTTCTGACCAGGGGTAATGTTTTTGATGTACCCGTCGTCGCGATCGTACACCCCGGCAAGCCGTGCCGAAATCCCTTCACCCAGCGGGCCGGATACCGCGCCTTCGGCGATCGTCTGATTATAGCGCCCATAGGTCAGGCTCACATAGCCTTCGGGCCGTTCGGTGGGCTGGTTCGAAATGAACTGGACCGCGCCGCCGGTGGCATTGCGCCCGAACAGCGTGCCCTGCGGTCCGCGCAGCGCCTCGACCCGCGCGGTGTCGAACACCGGGAAGCTCGCCGTGGTGATCGAACTGGCGTAGCTGTCGTCCTGATAGACCGCCACCGGGGGTTCCTGCTGGTCGCCATAGTCGTTCTGCGACACGCCGCGAATGTTGAACACCACCTGCGACGAGCCATAGGCGTTGTACTTGAGGTTGGGCAGCGCACGGACCACGTCGGTTGCGCTGTTGATGTTGAGCCGCGCCACGTCCTCGCTGCCGATCACCGAAACGGCGATACCGACGTCGCGCAGTTTCTGCTCGCGGCGCTGGGCGGTGACGACGATGTCCCCGCCCTCGCTGGGCTTACTCGCGGTATCTGCGGACGCGCCAGAGGCGTCCTGGGCCTGCGCCGCAGGGGCCATCAGACAGGCTATCAACGCAGCGCTGGCTACGCCGGCAAGGCGGAAGGAAGAAGTGGCTCGGCTGGTCATGACTAGCTCCCTGTGCTCAGCGGCCCCCGATGCGAAAGCTCGGGCATGTCCGCGCGTTTGACCTGGCAAGAATGGCATAGGGATGACTCATATTGAACGCGCGTGCAACCCCGCAACCGCAACCGGGTCCGGGATACCGCTCAAATCGACAAAATTCGGCGGCGCGGTTGAGTGAAACGACGCGAAGGCCCCGCCCGGAAACGCAGGAATCTAACCATCGCCGGTCCATTCCAACCAGCATGATTTCGATAATAAGATCAGCTTCTCGTACACGGCGCGCTTAAAACAAGCATCGCGCAGCGCGAAAAATTCGTTTATTGAACGTGAATTCAATCGAACTGGGAGACCCTTCGATGCGGAGACGCGAGCCGGAAGACCGGCGTATCCAATTGCTCAATGCGGCGATGGCAACGCTTGCCGAAACCGGAGTGGGCGATCTGACCCTGGCCGAAGTGGCGCGGCGCGCCGATGTCTCGCCGGCGCTGATCGTTCACTACTTTGGCGATCGCGATCAATTGCTTGAGAACGCCTTCCGCCTGCTGGTCGAACGCGCCACCACGGCGCCGATGGAGGCGCTGGCGTCGACCCACGATCCCGAGGCCCGGCTCTATGGCTTCATTCGCGCCCATCTGTGTGCCAGCGAATCCACGTCCGAAGCCTCGCGCGCCTGGCTGTCGCTGTGGGGGCTGGCGCTCTACCAGCCCGCGCTGGCCCGACTCCAGCGAGTCCACCAGGAACGCATGGCGTCGAACCTGCGTCATGAATTGCGCGGTCTGGTTCTGGCCCAGGAGGTCGAGCGGATCGCCGAGACCATCGCCGCGCTGATCGACGGCTTCTGGCTGCGCGCGGCGCTGGCCAAGGCCTGGAACGCCGATGCCGAATTGCGAGTCGACTGGATCATGGAACAGGTCGGGCAGATGCTCGCATCGTCCCGCCTGTCGACCGCTCCCGAGGCGGTCACGCCGGGCGCCGACAGTTTCGACACGGTCAACCCTGCTACGGGCGAGGTACTGGCCACCATCCGCATCGACGGCGCGGCCGAAGTGGACAAGGCCGTGGCCCGCGCCACCGAAGCGCAAAAGGCCTGGGGTCGCACGCCGGGCGCCGAACGCGGGCGGATCCTTGCCCGCGCCGCTCAATTGCTGATCGAACGCAACGAGGATCTGGCCCGGATCGAAACGCTCGATACCGGCAAGCCGATCCAGGAAACGATCGCCGTCGATGTGCTTTCGGGCGCGGACTGCATCGAGTATTTTGCAGGGGTTGCCCGCACTATCGCGGGTGAGCATCACGACTTCGGCGCGGGCGCGTTTGGTTATACCCGGCGAGAGCCACTGGGCGTGGTCGCGGGAATCGGGGCGTGGAACTACCCGCTCCAGATCGCCTGCTGGAAAAGCGCGCCCGCGCTTGCCTGCGGCAATGCGATGTTGTTCAAACCCGCCGAACTCACCCCGCTTACCGCGATCGAACTTGAAAAGATCTATCGCGAGGCTGGCCTTCCCGATGGCCTGTTCCAGGTGGTCCAGGGCCTTGCCGATACCGGCCGCTTGCTGACCCGCCATCCGGGCATCGCCAAGGTTTCGCTTACCGGCGAGGTTGGCACCGGCAAGAAGGTGATGGCCGATGCCGCATCGACGCTGAAGCACGTCACGCTGGAATTGGGCGGCAAATCGCCGCTGATCGTCTTTGCCGATGCCGACCTCGACAACGCGGTATCAGGCGCATTGCTCGCCAATTTCTATTCGGCTGGCGAGGTTTGCTCAAACGGAACACGGGTGTTCGTCGAGCGCAGTGCGATGGGCAGGTTCCTCGAAAAGCTCAAGGCCCGGACCGAGGCAATGACGGTTGGCGACCCGCTTGATCCGGCAACCCAGGTCGGCGCTCTGATTTCGTCGCCCCACATGGAAAAGGTACTGGGCTATGTCGCCCGCGGGATCGCCGAAGGCGCGGTGCTGCTGACCGGAGGCGAGCGGTTGACCAAGGGCGCGCTGGGCAAGGGCAACTTCATGCGTCCGGCGATCTTCACCCAATGCCGCGACGACATGGGCATCGTCCGCGAGGAAATCTTCGGGCCGGTAATGGCAGTGCTGGAATTCGACAGCGAGGAGGAAGTCCTCGCCCGGGCGAATGCAACCCAGTTCGGGCTTTCCGCAGGAGTGTTCACCAACGATCTCACCCGCGCGCATCGCGTGGTCGGCGCGCTCGAGGCGGGGACCTGCTGGATCAACACCTACAACATCACCCCGATTGAACTGCCCTTCGGCGGCAGCAAGCAATCGGGGCTGGGCCGCGAGAACGGCCTCGCCGCGATCGAGCATTTCACCCAGCTCAAGAGTACCTATGTCGCAATGGAGCCGATCGATGCCCCATACTGACGCCCCCCAAACTGACGCCTACGACTTCATCATCGTCGGCGCGGGCTCCGCCGGCTGCGTTCTGGCGGACCGCCTCAGTGCCGATGGCACCAACAAGGTTCTCCTACTTGAGGCGGGCGGATCGGATCGCTCGATCTTCATCCAGATGCCGGCTGCGCTGGCCTATCCGATGAACACCAAGCGTTGGAACTGGGGCTATTATTCCGAGCCCGAGCCGCACCTCAATGGCCGCCGCCTGCACTGCCCGCGCGGACTGGGCCTGGGCGGGTCGTCCTCGATCAACGGCCTCGTCTATGTTCGCGGCAACCCGCTCGACTTCGAGCGCTGGCGCGACGAAGATGGCGCGACCGGCTGGGGCTATGGCGATGTTCTGCCCTATTTCAAACGCGCCGAAACCCGCGCCGAGGGCGGCAACGAATACCGTGGCGGCGATGGGCCGCTGTCCACCACCTATGGCACGCTCAGGAATCCGCTTAACCAGGCCTGGCTCGATGCCGCGCAGCAGGCAGGCTATGAACTGACCGAGGATTACAACGGCTTCCGTCAGGAAGGGTTCGGGCGCATGGACATGACGGTGCGCAAGGGCACCCGGTGTTCGGCCGCCAAGGCCTATCTCTATCCGGCACGGCGGCGCTCCAACCTGACGGTGGTGCAACATGCGCTGGCCAGCCGCGTGCTGTTCGAGGGACGGCGCGCAGTGGGGATCGAATACGAACGCCACGGCACGCTCCATCAGGCCCGCGCCAATCGCGAGGTGCTGCTGTCCGGCGGCTCGATCAACTCGGTGCAACTGCTCAAGCTGTCGGGGATCGGCCCGGCAGAGGAACTGAAGAGCCTCGGGATCGATGTATTGGCCGACCGGCCCGGCGTGGGCGCGAACCTTCAGGATCACCTTGAATTCTACTTCCAGATGGCCTGCACCCAGCCGATCACGCTCTACGGCCAGGCCAACCTGCTGGGCAAGGCGCTGATCGGGGCCGAATGGCTGTTCCTGCGGCGAGGGATCGGAGCCTCGAACCAGTTCGAAAGCTGCGGCTTCATTCGCAGCCGCGCGGGGATCAGGTATCCTGACATCCAGTACCATTTCTTCCCGATGGCGATCAATTACGACGGTTCGTCGCTCGCTACCGAACACGGCTTCCAGGCGCACGTCGGATCGATGCGCTCGAAAAGCCGGGGCACGGTGACGCTGCGCAGCAAGGATCCACGCGAACATCCAAAGATCCTGTTCAACTACATGAGGCATCCGGACGACTGGGCCGAAATGCGCGCCTGCGTGCGGTTGACCCGCGAGATCTTCCAGCAGGATGCCTTCGCGCCGTGGCGCGGACGCGAAATTCAGCCCGGCGCCGATTGCCAATCCGACGAGCAAATCGACGCGTTCATCGCCGACCACGTCGAGAGCGCCCTGCACCCCTCCTGCACCTGCAAGATGGGTGCGGCGAGCGACCCGCTTGCCGTGGTCGATCCCGAACTCAAGGTAATCGGCGTGGAAGGGCTGCGCGTGATCGACAG
Source organism: Sphingomonadales bacterium (assembly GCA_028868335.1). Lineage (GTDB taxonomy): Bacteria > Pseudomonadota > Alphaproteobacteria > Sphingomonadales > Sphingomonadaceae > Novosphingobium. Next base: position 9,872 of record JAGWUU010000026.1, read on the forward strand.
TTCGGTGATGCCCTCGATCACTACCGGCAACCTCAATGCGCCGACCATCATGATCGGCGAAAAGGGTGCGGACCACGTGCTGGGCAAGGGGCTGCTGGCGCCGTCCAACGCGCCCTATTACGTCGCCCCCGACTGGCAGGCCAGCCAGCGATGACCCGCCAGATCATTGAGCCATCGCGCACAATTGACGTGATCCACGAAACCGAGGTGCTGGTAATCGGCTCCGGTCCCGGCGGGTTGGCCGCCGCGCTCGCCTCGGCGCGGGCCGGCGCCAAGACCACGCTGGTCGAGCGCTATGGCTGCTTCGGTGGCAACATTACCCAGGTCGGAGTCGAGGGTTTCGCCTGGTATCGCCACCCCGCCACCATCGACAGCGAAGGGATCGGCCGCGAGTTCGAGGATCGCGCCAAGGCGATGGGCGCGGCGCTACCCGAACCACAATCGATCAGCCATGCACTCGACGCCGAGGCGTTCAAATACGTCGCCGATTGCCTGGTAGTGGAAGCGGGAGTGGTGCCGATGCTGCACCGCCTGTTCGTCGCCCCGATCATGGAAGGCGATCGCATCCGGGGGGTGATTGTCGAGAGCAAGGCCGGACGCGAGGCGATCGTGGCAAAGCTGGTGGTCGACGCCAGCGGCGACGCCGACGTGGCGGACCGCGCTGGCGCCCCCACGTTCAAGCACCCCAAGGCCGAGATGATGAGTGCCTCGGTGATGTTCTCGATGTGCGGAGTCAACAAGGCACGGTTCATCGAAGCGGTGAAGGCCGATCCGCAGACCTATGCCGATTGGGCCAAGGACGGCGAATGGTCGGTCAGCACCTCGGGCAAGGAGGATGCGCTGTTCTCACCGTTCCTGCGCAGGCCCTTCGAACAGGCGCACAAGGCAGGTATCCTGCCAGACAACCTCAAGACCATCGCCGGAACCTGGGGCACGGTCAGCGATCAGGGCGACCTCACCTACCTCAACATGGTTCACATGAGCCTCGACGGAACCGATCCTGACGATCTCACCCGTGGCGAGATCGAGGGGCGGCGACAGGCGATGCTGGCGGTCGAGGCGCTCAAGAATTTCATGCCGGGCTGTGAACAGGCAAAGCTCCGCAATTTCGGCATGACCCTGGGCATCCGTGACACGCGCAAGATCGACGCCGCCTGCAATCTCACCGAGGCGGACGTGCGAGGCGAAGGCCGTTTCGCGGATTCGATCGGAATCTTTCCCGAATTCATCGACGGGTATGGCATGCTGATCATCCCCACCACGGGACGCTATTTCCAGGTTCCCTACCGCGCGCTGTTGCCCAAGGGGGTGCGGGGTCTGATCGTTGCGGGGCGGACAATCGGCGGCGACAAGATCAGCCACGCGGCCGTCCGCAACATGATGTGCTGTGCGGTGTCCGGGCAAGGCGCCGGGGTGGCGGCTGCGATCGGCGCAAGAATCGGCAAGGACTTCGACGAAGTGGACATTGGCGCCATCCAGGCCGAATTGCGCCGCCAGGGTGTTCGGATCGATTGAAGCCCAACCTCCCGCGATGTGCTGCATGCTTGAGCGATCGTCGCGCAAGGTATAAGCGAGGCTAATGACATCGACCGAACGCTATCCATGACCCCCGGCAATCTCCCCGGCAGTTTTGATTTCCGCGCCCTCCAGGTGTTTGTTGTCACCGCCGAGCAAGGCAGCATGACGGCTGCCGCGAAGGTGCTCGGCCTCACCCAATCAGGCGTTTCGCAAATCATCGCCTCGCTTGAGGAATCGGTCGGGCGTCAATTGTTCGACCGGTCGATACGCCCCATCCTGCTGACCAAGGTTGGTCAGGTGTTGATGCGGCAGAGTCAGAAAATCCTGAGCGACCTCAACTCGGCCTATGTCGAGGCGGCGGAAAGCGAAGGAAACGAACTGTCCTCGCTGACGATCGCCATGCCCGAAAGCCTCGCCAATGTGCTTGGCCCCCGGCTCATTCAACGCAAGCCGGAAATCGCCAAGTTCTGGCATATTTCCAATGGATTGCTTCCCGAACAGCGCGCAAAGTTCAACACCCACGCCGCCGATCTGATGATCACCGAGGAAAGCAACACCTCCGACATGCTCGATGTCGATCGCTTCAACCTGTTCAGCGAACCCTATGTCCTGATCTTCCCGAAAGACTTCCAGCTAACCCCCGAACTGGGACCGCATCTTTCGGCCAGCCCATTCATCCGCTTTTCGCTGCGCTCGTCCATGGGGCGGCAGACCGAGGCGCAACTCAACCGGCTCCAACTCAAGTTTCCTTCGCAGATCGAATTCGATTCCGTTGTCGGCCATGCCACGGCGATCTCATTCGGGCTTGGCTGGGGCATCACCACGCCGCTGTGCCTGTTCCAGGTTTCCGATATCCTCGACAAGGTCGCGGTCTATCCAATTGCGCGGGGCAAGTTCGGGCGAAGGATGACATTGCTGGCGCGCCAGCACGCCTTGGGCTCGGCCCCGCGAATAGTTACCGAGGAATGCCGCGACATCCTGAGCCAGGACGTGTTCCCCGCGTTGCTCGGCCGGATGCCCTGGCTTGAGGACTCGCTGCGCGTTGGCGAGGATTGAGTCCTCCCCCTGCCCGGCATTACCAGGGCAAATGCTAGCGATAATTTTCTCCACATCCGCAACTATCGGTTTGTGAAATTGCGATTTCTGCAACACATCGGCCCGAACAGCCCGGTAACGGGCTGGCACGGCTAACGAAGTTGAGGGGGAGGAGCCTCCCCGGGCTCCTGATTGCCAATGCAGCAAAACCTATTGCCCGCGCCCGGAGCGCCGGACATCGAGATAGCCCGCGCCGCGCGGATGGCACCGATCCTGCCGCTCGCCTGGGAGCGGCTTGGCATCGCCCCCGAAGCGTTGGTCCCCTATGGCCATTTCAAGGCCAAGGTCGGGCTGGACTACATCGCCTCGCTCGAGGAACGGCGGCGCGGCAAGCTGGTGCTGGTCACGGCGATCACCCCTACCCCGGCGGGCGAAGGCAAGACCACCACGAGCGTCGGCCTGGCTGACGGGCTCAACGCGATCGGAGTGAACGCCATGGTTTGCCTGCGCGAGCCGTCACTTGGCCCGTGCTTCGGAATGAAGGGCGGCGCGGCGGGTGGCGGGCGGTCGCAGGTCTTGCCGATGGAGGACATAAACCTTCACTTCAACGGCGATTTCCATGCGATCACTTCGGCGCATAGCCTGCTTGCGGCGCTGCTCGACAATCACCTGCAATGGGGCAACGAACTCAACATCGACCCGCGCCGGGTGGTCTGGCGCCGGGTCGTCGACATGAACGATCGGGCGCTGCGCAACATCAGCATCGGCTTGGGCGGGGTCGCGCACGGCGTCCCGCGCGAAACGGGATTCGACATTACCGTCGCGTCGGAAATCATGGCGATCCTGTGCCTGGCGACCGATCTCAAGGACCTGCGACGGCGGCTGGGCGACATCATCGTGGCGCGCACGCATGACCGCAAGCCAGTTACCGCGCGCGACCTTCGTGCGGACGGGGCGATGGCCGTGCTGCTCAAGGACGCGCTCCAACCCAATCTCGTCCAGACGATCGAACACAATCCCGCGTTCATTCACGGCGGGCCCTTCGCCAACATCGCGCATGGTTGCAACTCGGTCATGGCGACGCAGACCGCGCTCAAGCTCGCAGACGTGGTCGTGACGGAAGCGGGGTTCGGAGCAGACCTCGGCGCGGAAAAGTTCATCAACATCAAGTGCCGCCAGTCGGGCTTGCGCCCCGACGCAGTAGTGCTGGTGGCGACGGTCCGCGCGCTCAAGATGCAGGGCGGCGTCGCCAGGGGCAATCTTGGCAAACCCGATGTCGAAGCGCTGCGGCGCGGCGCTGTGAATATCGTCCGCCATATCGAGAACCTCAAGAAGTTCGGCCTGACCCCGACGGTGGCGATCAACCACTTTCACAAGGACACGGCGGAAGAACTCGACGCGCTTCAGCAGATCTGCGAGGAACGGGGCGTTCCCGTAGCTCTGGCGAAGCACTGGGCAGAAGGCGGCGAAGGCGCCCGGGCGCTGGCGGAAGCTGTCCATGCGCAGCTTGAGGCGGGAACTGGCCAGCTACAATTCCTCTACCCCGACGACATGCCTCTGGCGCAGAAGATCGAGACGATCGCCCGCGAAATCTATCACGCAGGCGAAGTGGTGATCCATGAAACCGCCGCCCGCAATCTCGAGGATTTCGAGAATCTCGGCTTTGGACACCTGCCGGTCTGCATTGCCAAGACCCAGTACTCGTTCTCGACGCATCCAGCGGAGATCGGCGCCCCGAGCGGCCACCATTTCGAGGTGCGGGAAGTTCGCCTTTCCGCGGGCGCAGGCTTCGTCGTCGCGGTCTGCGGCGACATCATGACCATGCCGGGGCTCCCCAAGCGCCCCGCTTCGGCAGATATCGGCCTGGACGATACCGGACAGATCATCGGCCTCGCCTGACTTCAGCGGTTCGAGGTTGGGTCCCCTTGCCCAAGCAATTCGCGCGGCGATTTCGCGAAGGTCTGCCGACAGGCGCGCGAGAATACGGGTTGAGAGGAAAACCCCGCAGCCAACGCGGCTTCATGAACGGGCATCCGGGCGGTTTCCATCAACGTGATGGCATGACGGATCCGCAGCGAGCGATAAAACGCGGCGGGGCTCTGCCCCAGGCCGCGCCGGAACAGGCGTTCGGCCTGACGTCGGCTGGTGCCTTCAGCCGCCAGGATCGATTCGAGCGAAAGTCGTTCTCCGATCCCCCGTTCCATGCGCTCGATCAAGCGTTGAAGCGCTGGCGCAAGGCCGGGCATCGATGCCGCCTGCGAACGACGCTGCGGCGATGATGCCGGGCGGATTCGGTCGTGGATCAATTGATCGGACACCGCCCCGGCAAAGGCTCCGCCATGCGTGCCGGCGATCTCGTCCAGCATCATGTCCATCGCAGCGGTTCCCCCGGCACATGTGAACAGCCGTGCATGGCGCTCGTAAAGTTCGCTCGACACGGGAATTTGCGGATAGCGTCTGGAAAATGCGTCAGCGGCTTCCCAATGCAGCGTAACCGGGTCGCGCCCCAGAATCCCGGCCTCGGCGAGGACGAACACCCCGGTATCGATCGCCCCGACCCGGCATCCCAGCCGCCAGAGCCGCCGCACCTGGCCAAGCAGGGCCGCCCGCGCGCGATCGAGCGGATCGAAGCCCGCACAGACGATCAGCGCGTCCGGCGCCGACGGCAGCGCCCCGTCGGTGCGCAGATCCATCCCGTTTGACGCCCGGGCATCGCCACCGCCGGGATCATGGATCGTCCAGCGGTACAGTTCGCTGCCAGACAGCCGATTGGCGATCCGTAGCGGCTCGAGAGCGGAAAAGAACGCCATCGCCGAGAAGCCCGGCATGAGGATGAAGGCTTGCTGCTGCATCGTCGCGACAATTGTGCACGCGATTGTCGTAAATCGCAATGCTTTGCCGTGTTACGCTATTTTTTTCGCTTCAATCGGCCCTAGTCTGCCGCAATCGGGAGAGCGACATGAACTTCGAACCTTTCATCACCTGCGCCGTCACCGGATCGGGCAACACCGCCGACAAGCATCCATCCTTGCCGATCACCCCCGAACAGATCGCCGACGCCGCGATAGAAGCAGCCCGGGCGGGAGCTGCGGTTGCACACATCCATGTGCGCGACCCCGCCACCGGCAAGGGATCGCGCGATGTCGCTCTCTACCGCGAGGTGGTTGAACGAATTCGCGCCAGCGATACCGATGTGGTGATCAATCTCACCGCCGGAATGGGCGGCGACATGGTGTTCGGTCCGGGCGAGAACCCGTTGCCGCTTGATCCGGCCGGAACGGACATGGTTGGCCCGCTTGAGCGGTTGAATCACGTGCGCGAACTGCTTCCCGAAATCTGCACGCTCGACTGCGGCACGATGAATTTCGCCGAGGCCGACTATGTGATGACCAATACGCCCGGCATGCTGCGGACCATGGCCGCGGAAGTCCAGAAGCTTGGAGTTCGCCCCGAGCTTGAGGTGTTCGATACCGGGCATCTGGTTTTCGTGAAGGAATTGGTCCGCGAGGGACTGCTTGACGATCCGGTGATGCTCCAGTTGTGCATGGGCATCCCCTATGGCGCTCCTGACGATCCACTGACCTTCATGGCGATGGTCCACCAGCTTCCCCCCGGATCGGTTTTCAGCGCTTTCTCGATCGGTCGCAAGCAGTTGCCGTTCGCGGCCATGGCGGCACTGGCCGGGGGCAATGTCCGCGTCGGGCTTGAGGACAATCTGTATCTCGGGCGCGGCGAGTTCGCCTCGAACGGCAAGCTGGTCGAACGCGCGGTGCAAACGCTCACCGGCATGGGCGCCCGGATCCTCGGCCCGTCGGACGTCCGCGCCAAGCTCAAGCTGATCAAGCGCTGAGGGCGGGCAAATGACACAACCGGTTCGCAAGGCGGCAATCGTCGGTGGTGGAGTAATCGGGGCGGGCTGGGCCGCGCGGTTCCTCCTGAACGGCATCGACGTGGCGGTATTCGATCCCGATCCCGAAACCGGCCGCAAGACCGCCGAGGTTGTCGGCAACGCGCGCCGGGCCATGATCCGGCTCCACGGGCAGGCGCTGCCCGCCGAAGGCGTCCTGACGATCGCCTCCACGCTTGCAGAAGCCGTGGCTGACGCTGATTTCATTCAGGAAAGCCTCCCCGAGCGCGAGGACCTGAAGCAGCGCGTGCTGGCCCAGATCGACGCGGCGATGCCCGACCATGCGGTAATCGGATCGTCCACATCGGGCCTGCTGCCAAGCCGGTTGCAATCAGCGATGACGCGGCCCGATCGGCTGGTGGTGGGCCACCCGTTCAATCCGGTCTATCTGTTGCCGCTGGTCGAGGTTTGCGGCGGGGAGCAGACCAGCCAGCAGACCATCGACACCGCCGCCGCGATCTACGAGCGGATCGGGATGAAGGTGTTGAAAGTCCGCAAGGAAATCGACGGCTTCATCGCCGACCGGCTGCTCGAGGCAGTCTGGCGCGAGGGACTGTGGCTGATCAATGACGGGATCGCCACTGCATCCGAACTGGACGATGCAATCCGCTTCGGCGCGGGGATGCGCTGGGCGTTCATGGGCACCTTCCTGACCTATCGCCTTGCCGGTGGCGAGGCCGGTATGCGCCATTTCCTGACCCAGTTCGGCCCGGCGCTGAAGCTCCCCTGGACCAAGCTTGAAGCACCCGAACTGACTGACAAACTGATCGAGGCGGTGGCAAGCCAGTCCGACGAGCAGGCTGGCGGGATCGACCTGCGCACCTACGAGCGGCTCCGCGACAATTGCCTGGTCGACCTGACCCATGCGCTTGAACGCAACGATTTCGCATCGGGTGCGGTAGCGAAGGCACATCGCGCTCACCTGGGCGGACAGATCAGGGCCGATGGCTCCGCCGGTGCCGACGGACGGCTGCTGACCATCGCCACTCCGGTCCAGCCCGAATGGATCGACTACAACGATCATCTGACCGAGCACTACTACCTGAAGCTGTTCGGCGATGCGACCGACGTGGTGCTGGAACGGATTGGCGCGGGGACCGATTACGTCGCCGCCGGCAATTCCTGGTACACGGTCGAGACGCACATCCGCCATCTTGGCCAGGCGCGGCTTGGCGAGCCAGTGGAGGTGCGGACCCGCGTGCTGGCGGTGGACGGCAAACGCTTGCACTTGTTCCATGAAATGACCAGTCTTGCCCAGGCGGCGACGATCGCCACGGCTGAACACATGCTGGTCCACGTCGATACGGCGGCGGAACGCTCGGTCCCCGCGCCGAGGGCAATGCTGGACAAGGCCGAGGCGCTCGTTGCCGGGCAAGCGCATCTGCCCGCGCCTGACGGGCAGGGTCGCCAGATAAAGATGCCGGGGCAGGACCGCACCTGAGGCCGGGCGAGAGGGAGAGGGATTTCGAATGGCATTGGTTGAAACCCGTTCGATCGACTATG
>JAGWUU010000280.1 GCA_028868335.1 Sphingomonadales bacterium
AGAGAGATCGGGCGCCGATGGCGTGATGATCGGACGCGGCGCCTATGGCAAGCCGTGGCTGCTCGCGCAGATCATGCATTGGCTTAAGACTGGCCATCAACTACCTGATCCAACGTTAAATCAACAGTTGTCGCTGATCCTCGAACACTACCAGTGGATGCTCGATCTCTATGGCGAAGACGCGGGGGTCAAGATGGCGCGCAAGCACCTTGGCTGGTACACGCGCGGATTGCATGGTTCCGCCACGTTTCGCAACCGGGTGAACTTCGTCGATGACGCCGGCGAGGTGATGCGCAGCCTGCGCGAATTCTACGATCCATTCCTTGAGAAGCAGGCAGCCTGAACCGTGGACGCGCAGCGCCAATTGGTGAGTCTGCCACTTGCAGTTGTGCTGCTATCGCCCGGTCAGATCGTGTCCACGGCCAACCCGGCGGCAGAGCAGTTCTTTGGGCAGAGCTTGCGCCGCTTGCAGGGCAAGACGCTGGGCGATCTGCTGACCTTTACCGAACCACTCCTGGCCGAGCGTCTTGCCGATGTTGACGCCAACGTCTCTGCCCGCGCCACGGACGTTGTGATCGCCGGACAGGGAACGCGGCTGATCGACGTGATCGTTGCGCCGACACTTGATCTTCCGGGTTGGCAGGTTCTGACTCTCCACGACATCGGCAGCGCCGAAGCCATGCGCGAAAACGCATCGAATGCCGAAGAAGGCATTTTGCGCGGGCCGGAAATTCTCGCCCATGAGATCAAGAACCCCCTCGCGGGGATTCGTGGCGCGGCGCAGTTGCTCGGACGCAAGCTCGGTGGCAGCGATCTGGCGCTGACGGGTCTGATCGCCGACGAGGTCGACCGGATCGCAAAGCTGATTGATCAGATGCAAACACTTTCGCAGCGGACCGCCCCCAAGCTCGCGCCGTGCAACCTTCATGAAGCGATTCGCCGGGCTCGCGCAGTGATTGAGGTCGGCGGTAACTCTCCGCCCATTGTCGAAGAGTTTGACCCCTCGCTACCAGCAGTTTTAGGTAATGTAGATGCATTGGTGCAGGTTCTGCTCAATCTGATCGCCAACGCTGCCGATGCATGCCGAGACAGCGCGACTCCTCGCATTGCGGTGCGTACGCGGTTCGCGAGCGGGCTTCAGCTTCACGCCCGAAGCGATGGCGCCACGGTAAGGCTGCCAATCGAATTGCGCATAAGCGACAACGGTGCGGGCGTCGATCCGGCGTTGCGCGAACATGTGTTCGAACCCTTTGTAACCACTAAGAAAAGCGGTCAGGGACTAGGCCTCGCGTTGGTTCGCCGCCTTGTTCGCGACATGAACGGGCGGATAACCCTGGACCGCGACGAGGTGGCCGGGCTGACCCATTTCAGGGTACATCTACCGATGGCCGACAGTCGCGGGCGGGCGCTTTCCGAGGTTGCGGCATGAGCGTGCTGCTGGTCGAGGACGACGCGACGATCGCCATCGTCATCACCGCGGCGCTGAAGGCTGAAGGTTTCAGCGTGACCTGCTGCGACTCGATTGCTGAGCGTGACAGGCTACTCGCGGCGGGGACATATCGGGCACTCGTGACTGACGTGATGCTGACCGATGGAGACGGTATCGAGACGATCGGAGCGGTTCGTGCTGCGGCGCCGGACATGCCCATCATCATCCTGTCGGCGCAGAACACACTGGATACGGCCGTGCGCGCTTCGGACACCGGAGCCTTCGAGTACTTTCCCAAGCCGTTCGACATCGACGAACTGGCTCGAACCGTGCGCCAGGCAGTGGGCAGCACTGCTACGCGAGGTGCCGGCGAAGAGGATGCGTCGGTTGCGGGGTTGCCGCTGGTAGGGCGCAGCGTTGCGATGCAGGCGGTTTACCGCATGATCACCCGGGTCCTGCGCAATGATCTGACAGTGCTTGTTCTGGGTGAGAGCGGGACGGGCAAGGAACTGGTTGCCGAAGCGATACATCAACTTGGACATCGCAAGTCCGGTCCCTTTGTCGCGGTCAACACTGCGGCGATCCCGGCAGAGTTGATCGAAAGTGAGCTGTTCGGGCACGAGAAGGGCGCCTTCACTGGCGCTGTCGCCCGGCATGCGGGCAAGTTCGAGCAAGCCAGCGGGGGCACTCTTTTCCTCGACGAGATCGGTGACATGCCGATGCAGGCGCAGACACGCTTGCTCCGCGCGCTGCAATCGGGCTCGGTAAGGCGTGTGGGCGGGCGCGAAGAGGTGAATGTCGATGTGCGGATCGTCGCTGCGACGAACCGCGACCTGGAACCGATGATCGCCGCAGGGCAATTCCGCGAGGATCTCTATTACCGGCTCAACGTGGTGCCGATTTCCCTGCCGCCGCTGCGCGAGCGCACCGACGACATTCCGGCACTGGCACGCCATTTTCTGAGTCTCGCTGCGACGGAGGGTTTGCCTCGGCATCAACTGGCTGAGGATGGCGCGCAAATGCTCGCGCGGCTACCCTGGCGCGGAAACGTGCGTGAACTACGCAATTTCATCTATCGCCTGGCCCTGCTGGCCCGTGAGGATATGATCGACTCCGCCGCAATTGCTCCGTTGGTGGCGAGTTCAACACATGTTCCCGATGACCGCGAAACGACGGGGATTGAGGCGGCCGTATCTCATTGGTTGGCGGCCGAGCAGCCCGCTCAGGGACATATCTACGATGCCGCGCTCGCAGCGTTCGAGAGGCCGCTGTTCATTGCCGTATTGCAAGAGACTGGCGGAAACCAGCTTCGCGCGGCGCAGGCGCTGGGGATCAATCGCAACACCCTGCGCAAGCGATTGCATGATCTGGCGATCGACCCGACAGACGTTGTTCGTCGCGGTTGATCGTACTTCACCAGATTTACGCTTGCATCTTTGCAACAGGGGTGTTGTATCTGCGCAACGATGGAGCTTGTCCGCAACGCACGCCGTAATCAGGCCTGGCCGCGCTGGTGGCGGAGCGTACGGATCGGAGCGCGTCGAGGTAATTTCTTCATCCTGATGTTCGTTGCTGCAGTCGTGGCTTTTCTCGCCATGACCGCCGTGACATCCTACGAGCTGATTTCTCAATCCCAGAGGGGGCAGTTGATGCCCTCGAATCTCACGGCGGCATTGCTGGTCGGAACACTGGTTCCGGCATTGGCTATCGTGGTGTTGGTTGGGCGGTATCTGGCGCTCAAACGATCGGCTGAGCTGGCTGGCGGCGGCGGAATGCACGTACGCCTGGTTTTCTTTTTCTCGATGATCGCGGCAGTTCCGACCTTGCTGGTGGTGGTCTTCGCATCGTTCCTGTTCCAGTCTGGCGTGGAGTTCTGGTTCTCCGACAGTTCTCGCGGTTTGCTCGAGAATGCCAACAAGCTGGCGCGCGGCTACTCCGAACAGATTCACCGCGACATGGAATACGAAAGTCTCGCCATGGCGGCGGACCTGCGCGACAAGATGAGTACCACGCCAATCGTCAGCAGCGAATTTCAGGATTACTACCTGTTCGAAGTCCTTCAACGGAAGATGAACGAGTCGACCATCCTCCAAAAGGGGAGCGACGGGAATCTGCACAAGCTGGCCTTTACCCGTGGCGAGGCGCCCCTGTCGGAAATATCAGGCGATGCCATTCGGCAACTGGACCGCGGCGAGGATATCGTGACGAGTTCGACAACGAATTCGATCCGGGCCGTAACTCCGATCGACC
>JAGWUU010000281.1 GCA_028868335.1 Sphingomonadales bacterium
ATCATCTGCGGCGGCACCAGCGCCTGCATCGAGCCGATCCCGGCCAACATCTATACCCACAAGACCCTGTCGGGCAGCTTCGTGGTCAAGAACCCCTACCTTCAGGCGCTGCTCGCCTCGAAATCCAAGGATTCGACCAACGTGTGGAACACGATCCTCGAGCGCGGCGGTTCGGTCCAGCACCTCGACTTCCTCTCGCCGGAGGAAAAGGCGGTGTACAAGACCAGCTTCGAGATCGACCAGCGCTGGCTGCTCGAATTCGCGGCGGATCGCACCCCCTACATCGACCAGGCGCAGTCCTTGAACCTCTACATCCCTGCCGATGTCGACAAGTGGGACCTGATGATGCTGCACTTCCAGGCCTGGGAGAAGGGGATCAAGAGCCTCTACTACCTGCGCTCGAAGTCGGTGCAGCGCGCCGGGTTCGCCGGCGGGGTAGAGGCGGACAACACCGCCGCCGCCCCGGTGATGGAACTCGCCGGAAGCCCGACCGACTACGAGGAATGCCTCGCCTGCCAGTAATGGCGGGAGAGGTATGAGGCGATGCCGCTGGGTTTGCTCATCACCTGCCCGATCACCGTGCCGCTTGCGGCGGGCTTGCTGCTGGGCCGCAACCTGCTGGCGCGGACGGAGCCGGTGAGCGCACCCATCGGCGCCGCAGCGCAGCAATGACCGGAAAGGACCGCCTGATGGCAGGAATGGACACATGGCGGAACAACAGCGGGTGCAGCGCGCTGGGGTTGGCTGCGGCGGCGGTGATCGCCGTGCTGTTCCTGCTCGGCTGGCCGCAGTACCGCGTCTATCAGCAACGGCTGGCGGGCGAAGCCGCGCTGGCCGAGGCGCAAAGCTCGCGCCAGGTGGCGATCCTTGAAGCGCACGCCAAGAAGGAAAGCGCGACTTCGCTGGCCGAGGCCGAGGTGATCCGCGCCGAAGGTGCAGCCAAGGCCAACCAGATTCTGCAAAACTCGCTCGGCGGCCCCGAAGGCTATCTGCGCTACCTGCAAATCCAGGCGCTGGAGGATTCGAAGGCCCAGCTCATCTACGTCCCCACCGAAGCCGGCCTGCCGGTGACGGAAGCGCGGCGGCTGGGACAATAGGGCGATGACCCACTCCACCGGCCCCATGCTCGGCTTCGGCCTGATCGGCCTTTGCGCTGGCCTGTTCATCGTCACCCGGCGCGGGGGAAGCGAGCAGGCGGTCTATGCGCGGCGGATCGTCGGCATGATGCTCACCGGCGGAGGACTGGCGCTGACGCTGTTCTCGCTCTCGCTGATGCACGGGGTGGGCTGATGCGAAACCTGGTTACAATTGACGACACGAACCCGGCTTGCCAGCAGGCCCGCCCAGCCGCTTGGACTTGCGTGATCTTTACACGCACAAGTCCGGGAGAATTGAACAATGCGCAAGTGGCATCGCTGGCTGTCGGTGATTTTCGGCATGGTCCTGTTGTGGATCGCGGTGACGGGAGTGTTGAGCCAGGTGGTTCCGCTCGCCATGGGTGGAGAGGGTCCGCCGCCAGCCGGCGCTCCGGGCGTTGCTCCCGCCGCGGCACAGGCCAGGCCCACCTTCGTCTGCCCGCCAGACTACATGTGCCGGCCCAAGCCCAAGGTCGGCGATTCGCGCCTGATCGTCGGCTTCATCCGTCATCTTCACTCGGGCGAGGCGCTTGGCCCGGTTGGCCGGGCGATCTTCATCCTCGCCGGGTTCGCGATGGTGTTCTTCGCCTTTTCGGGGCTGTGGGTCTATATCCAGATGTGGCGCGCCCGCAGCCAGCGTTCGCTCGGGCCCGGCTGGTTCTGGAAATGAGCGCGGCGCGGCCACCTATCCCCGGTTTCCACCCCCCGCTGGCTTCGGCCGCGCGGGGGCTCCGCCTATACTGATCGCTTTCCATCCGGAGTCGTACGATGCCCCTTCTCGAAGCCCGCAAGACCTACAAGCCCTTCGAATATCCGTGGGCCTACGAATTCTGGAAGCGCCAGCAGCAGGTCCACTGGATGCCCGAGGAGGTTCCCTTGGGCGAGGATTGCCGCGACTGGGCGCAGAAGATCAGCGAGACTGAGCGCAACCTGCTGACACAGATCTTCCGCTTCTTCACCCAGGCCGACGTCGAGGTGCAGGATTGCTATCACGACAAGTACGGCCGCGTGTTCAAGCCGACCGAGGTGAAGATGATGCTGGCCGCCTTCTCCAACATGGAGACGGTCCACATCGCCGCCTATTCCCACCTGCTTGACACCATCGGCATGCCCGAGACGGAATATTCGGCCTTCCTCGAATACCAGGAAATGGCCGACAAGTGCAGCTACATGCACACCTTCGGCGTCGACACCGACGAGGATATCGCCCGCACCCTGGCGATGTTCGGCGGCTTCACCGAGGGCATGCAGTTGTTCGCCAGCTTCGCCATGCTGATGAACTTCCCGCGCTTCAACAAGATGAAGGGCATGGGCCAGATCGTGAGCTGGTCGGTGCGCGATGAAAGCCTGCACTGCGAAGGCATCACCCGCCTGTTCCACGCCTTCTGCGCCGAGCGGCAGTGCCTGACCAAGGCGGTCAAGGAAGACATCATCGATTGCTGCCAGAAGACCGTGCGGCTGGAGGATGCCTTCATCGACCTCGCCTTCGAAATGGGGCCAGTGCCGGGGATGAGCCCCAAGGAGATCAAGCGCTATATCCGCTACATCGCCGACTGGCGGCTGAGCCAGCTTGGCCTGCCCGCGATCTACATGATCGAGGACCACCCCCTCCCCTGGCTCGCCCCGCTGCTCAACGGGGTCGAACACGCCAACTTCTTCGAAACCCGCGCGACGGAGTATTCCAAGGCCGCGACAAGGGGCAACTGGAACGACGTGTGGTCCAGCTTCGACGCAAGGCGGAAGGCGAAGGGCGAAGTCGCCAGCGCAAACGACACTACCGACGAGGCGGGCGAACCGGACATGTTCGGGGTCAACGCCGCGGAGTGAGACGAGCCCAGGCGAGGCGGGGCGAAGCAAAATGCGAATGACAGACCTCAGGGAAGCTCAAGGATGGGGCCGCAGCAACTCCTCCTTGGGCTTTTTGCGATAATTGGATTTAGGGAAAATTACGGTGACAGGGGCAACGACCTCCAAACCCATTCCATCCTAACCCACCCTTTACCCTTGCCCCCTAGCCTGCGGTCATGCCGCACCACCGCCCCGCCGTACTCGACATGCTCGCCCATGCGGTTGCGTTCATCGGCCCGGCCAATCTTGTCACCGCCCTGATCACGATCAATTTCATCACCTTCGCGCTGTTCGGGATCGACAAGGCCAGGGCCGAAGCGGGATCGTGGCGGATTGCGGAAAAAACCCTGCTCAATTGGGCGCTGATCGGCGGGACCTTCGGAGCCTATGCCGGGCGGGCGCTGTTTCGCCACAAGACCCGCAAGGCCAGCTTCAGCAATGGTCTGCACAGTATCGCCACGCTTCAGATTCTGGTGATGATGGGGCTGGGCGGCTGGTGGCTGTGGGTGGAGGGACTGCCGCATCGTTTGAGCTGATGCAGACCCTGTTGCCAAACGTCCTCGCAGCTCCGGCACCTTGCGCGCACGGTATTCCAACTTTCAGGAGCGCGAGAGCGATGGCTCTCGCATAATCCTTTCGTATCCCCTATATGAACTCTGACCCAGCGCATCCGCGCCGAC
>JAGWUU010000027.1 GCA_028868335.1 Sphingomonadales bacterium
TAAAAAAATAGCTCTTATTACAGGGGTGACCGGGCAAGACGGTTCTTATCTCGCTGAATTTCTGCTCGAAAAGGGCTATGAAGTGCATGGCATCAAGCGCCGTGCCTCGTCGTTCAACACGCAGCGGGTCGATCATATCTATGCCGATCCTCATGTTGAGTCCGCCAATTTTCGCCTACATTATGGTGATCTGACGGATGCTTCAAACCTCACACGCCTGATCTCGCAAATACAGCCGGACGAAATCTACAACCTTGGCGCGCAGAGCCACGTAGCTGTCAGTTTCGAGGCGCCGGAATATACCGCGGATGTTGACGCGATAGGCACGTTGCGCCTGCTCGAAGCCATCCGCTTTCTTGGCCTCGAAAAGAAATCGCGTTTTTATCAAGCCTCTACTTCGGAACTTTATGGCTTGGTGCAGGAAACCCCGCAGCGCGAAACGACGTCGTTCCATCCCCGCTCGCCCTATGCCGTGGCCAAGCTTTATGCCCACTGGATCACGGTCAATTACCGCGAAGCCTATGGAATCTATGCCTGCAACGGCATCCTGTTCAACCATGAAAGCCCGCGCCGGGGCGAAACCTTTGTGACCCGCAAGATTACGCGAGGACTTGCCAACATAGGCGAAGGCCTAGAATCGTGCCTCTATATGGGCAACCTCGATGCATTGCGCGACTGGGGCCACGCCAAGGACTACGTCCGGATGCAATGGATGATGCTCCAGCAAGAGGCGCCTGAAGACTTCGTGATCGCGACCGGCGAACAATATTCGGTTCGCCAGTTCATCGAGTGGTCGGCGGCTGAACTGGGCATTGCGCTGCGCTTCGGAGGCACCGGGAACGAGGAAACCGCGGTTGTCATCTCGGTCGCGGGGGACAAGGCTCCGACGGTTAAAGTCGGTGACGTGATCGTGCGGGTCGATCCGCGCTACTTCCGCCCGGCCGAGGTGGAAACGCTGCTCGGCGATCCGGCCAAGGCCAAGAACAAGCTTGGTTGGGTTCCAGAGATTACCGCGCAGGAAATGTGCGCGGAGATGGTCGCGGAAGACCTCAAGACGGCTCGTCGCAATGCCTTGCTCAAACAGCATGGTTACGATCTGCCGGTGTCATCGGAAAGTTAGGGCACAACAATGCGCATTTTTGTTGCCGGACATCGCGGTATGGTTGGGAGTGCCATTGCCAGGCAGCTTGAAGCGCGAGGGGATGAGGTGATCACCCGCTCGCGTACCGAATTGGATCTGCTCGACCAGCAAGCGGTGCGCGCCTTCATGTCTGCCAACCGCCCCGATGCGGTAATCATGGCGGCAGCAAAAGTCGGCGGGATTCATGCCAACAACACCTACCCGGCGCAGTTCATTTTCGAAAACCTGATGATGGAATGCAACGTTGTGCACGAAGCGTTCCAAGCCGGGATTGAGCGCCTGCTGTTTCTCGGTTCGTCGTGTATCTACCCGCGTGATGCAACTCAGCCGATGAACGAGCAGGCGCTGTTGACCGGCCGGCTGGAACTCACCAACGAACCCTATGCTGTCGCCAAGATTGCCGGGATCAAACTGTGCGAAAGCTATAATCGGCAGTACGGCACCGATTACCGCAGCGTGATGCCGACCAATCTCTATGGCCCAGGCGACAATTTTCACCCGGAAAACTCCCATGTGCTTCCGGCACTGATGCGGCGGTTTCATGAAGCCGTGCGTGATGGGCTTGACGAGGTGACGATCTGGGGCACCGGCACGCCGCGTCGCGAATTCCTCCATGTGGACGACATGGCCGCAGGGTCGCTCTTCGTGCTCGATCTCGACAAGGATGTTTATCTGGCCAACACCGAACCGATGCTAAGCCATATAAACCTTGGCTTCGGCTCTGACCTCACGATCGCGGAATTGGCCCACCTCATCGCCAAGGTCACGAACTTCACCGGAAAGATCGTTTTCGATCCAACAAAACCGGACGGCACGATGCGCAAGTTGATGGACGTCAGCCGTCTTGCGGCGATGGGCTGGACCGCACAAATTCCTCTGGAACGAGGCGTGAGCGAAACGTACCGGTGGTTCCTGGCCAACCCTGCCGGACTGCGCATTGCCTGAGAACGGCGTTGCAAGACCGACAATTCGCGGTCGGATTTGGCCGACGGGGTTTCGCCTGACTCTCCAACCACACCGGACGGCAAGATTCCGGTGATCTACAAGATCAATCTGTCTGATCCGATGACGCTGTTTGTCGCGCAGGAATTTCCGATTCGGGATCGGGACGTCCTCTACGTTTCAAATGCTCCATTGGTTGACCTTCAGAAGTTTGCCAGTGTTGTCTCGTCGATGGTATTTTCCGTCGTAAGCATTGGGAATGCTGTGAAATAAATCCCCTTGCGTCACAATGTCATCTTAACCATAGAAAGGCATGCTCGTGATGCGCTCAAGCGGTGCACCGAACCGATACAGTGACCTTCGCCAAGGAGGGGCGCGTGGATATGAAACTGCTTGGCCGCGATCTTGACAGCGGCACAATCCTTACCCGGGGCCGGGAAGTTATTGCGATAGAGGCCCATGCGCTGACTCAACTGGCGGCTGCATTGGGTGATAGTTTCGCAGATGCCTGCAGGGCAATTCTGAAGACACAGCGACAACTCGTAGTGTCAGGCATGGGCAAGTCGGGACACATCGCCCGCAAGGTAGCGGCAACCTTTGCCGCGACCGGAACGCCCGCAATCTTCGTCCATCCAGGCGAAGCTGCGCACGGCGATCTGGGGATGATCCGCCCCGGCGATGTGCTGCTCGTGTTCTCCAATTCCGGCAATACGGCCGAACTGCGGGCGATCCTTCGCTTCGCGCGCCTGAACGGGATTACGATTATCGGCGTGGCGTCGCGCAAGAACTCGCTGGTTTGCGAACTTGCAGACGTTCCGCTCTTGTTGCCTAATGTGCGAGAGGCCTGCACGGTCAACATTGCGCCGACTACATCGACAACGCTGCAACTCGCGCTTGGTGATGCCTTGGCGATGACGGTGATGGACATGCGGGGCGTGTCGAAGGCACATCTTCAAAAGCTGCATCCGGCCGGATCGATTGGCTTGGCTTTGACGCCGATCGGCGAACTGATGCACGAAGCCGATCGTCTCCCCCTGATCGAAACCCATGCCGGCATGCCCCATGCAATCTCGGTGATGACTGCAGGGTGCTTCGGTCTTGCAGGCGTGGTCGATGCGCAGGGCGCCCTTGTCGGGATCATCACTGATGGCGACCTGCGCCGCCGCTTCGGTGTGCTGGGCACGGCCTTCGCTCATGAAGTGATGACCCATGGGCCCAAGGTGATCCCGCTCGATATGCCGGCGGGTGAAGCGCTGGTGTTCCTGAACGACAATCAGATCACGGCGGCCTTCGTCGTCGAGGACCCGGCAGTCGGCCCCCCGGTGCCGCTGGGGATCATCCACATCCATGATTTGCTGCGCCACGGGCTGAACTGATCCGTTTCATGCCTGGCACCTTCGCGATCGTGATTCCGGCGCGCTATGCGTCGAGCCGCTATCCTGGCAAACCGCTGGCCGAGCTGCGTGGCGCGGATGGAGAGCCGCGCAGCCTGATCCGGCGGAGCTGGGAAGCGGCCTGCGCCGTTGCGGGAGCAGAGGTGGTATGGGTCGCCACCGACGACGACGGGATCGCCGATGCCGTTCGCGGCTTCGGGGGGCAGGTCGTGATGACCCCGTCCACCTGCCGCAACGGCACCGAACGCTGCGCTGCGGCGCTGGACGTGCTGGGTGACGTGGCGCCGGTGGTGATCAACCTGCAAGGCGATGCCCCGCTGACGCCCGATTTCGTGGTCGCCGATCTGGTTCACGCACTGGAAGCCGATCCAGATGCTGCAATGGCGACGCCGGCGGTGCGCTGTTCGGACACACTCTATCGGCACCTCGTGACCGATCAGGCACAGGGCCGGGTCGGCGGGACCACCGTGGTATTCAACGCGAAGCACACCGCCCTCTACTTCTCCAAGCGGGTCATCCCCCATGTCGCCGAGGGACGGTTGGATGCCCACTCCCACGTCCACCTGCATCTCGGCGTCTATGCCTATCGCCCGGCTGCCCTGTCCCGGTATGCAGCCACTCCGCCCAGCCCGCTGGAGGAACTGGAAGGGCTGGAACAGTTGCGCTTCCTCGAAACCGGGCAGCGCATCCGGGTCGTGCCGTTCGATCCGATCGGGTGGGACTGCATCGAACTCAACAATCCTGAAGACGTCCCCGCGATCGAAGCCGTTTTGCGCGCGCGGGGGATTCGCTAGAAAGACCTTGATGACTGGCCCTACCGTCACGCTTCCGCAAGGGATCGTCTTCGCCAACAGCGCTCCCTTCGTGCTGATCGGTGGAATGAACGTGATCGAGGATCGCGACCTGATGCTCGACGTGGCGTCACGCTTTGTCGAGGTTACATCCCGGCTTGGCGTGCCTTATGTTTTCAAGGCGAGCTTCGACAAGGCCAATCGCTCGTCGATCAATTCGTTTCGTGGGCCGGGGTTGGAACGTGGGCTGGCGCTATTGTCCGAGGTCAAGGCGCGGTTCGGCGTGCCGGTGCTGACCGACATCCACGAACCACACCAGGCCGCCCCCGCTGCCGAAGTGGCCGACATCATCCAGCTCCCGGCGTTCCTCGCCCGCCAAACTGATCTGGTCACGGCCATGGCGCGCACCGGGGCGGTGATCAACATCAAGAAGCCGCAGTTCCTCGCACCCGAAGAAATGCGCCATATCCTTACCAAGTGCGCCGAGGCCGGGAACGAGCGCGTGCTGTTGTGCGAGCGCGGGACCAGCTTTGGCTACAACAATCTGGTGGTCGACATGTTGGGCATGGACGGGATGAAGCCCATGGCCCCGGTCATTTTCGACGTCACCCATGCGCTGCAAAAGCCCGGTGGACGCGCCGACAGCGCCGACGGCCGGGGGCCGCAAGCCCTGGCGCTTGCGCGCGCGGGAATCGCGGTGGGGATCGCCGGGCTGTTCCTCGAGTGTCACCCTGATCCCGCACAAGCGCTGTGTGATGGGCCAAGCGCGCTGCCGCTGGACCAACTTGAACCATTCGTCACGCAAATCATGGCGGTCGATGCCGCGGTAAAGGGGTGAACCCGGTTTGCCCGGCGACTTTCTTCGTATCCCGCCCTTCCCGGGTCATCGCGCCACGCCGCTGGCGCAAGCCGCGCACGGCGCCAGCACCGGGTTCGACGTCGCCGCGCTAATGGCAACGCTGCGGCGCGAGCGGGTGGGCGGCGCGTTCTGGGCAGCGCAGCCGCAGCTACCCGCAGGCCGCGATGTGCTGGTCGCTCCGGCAAGCAGGGCGCAATTGCATGAAATGCTGGCCTCACTCACTCCGCTCGAGCGTGAGCGTTCGGCGGTTCTGGCCCCTTCGACCTGGCCGCTGCCTGACGGGGTGCAGCGCTTGCCGGTGCTCTGCGATCCGTGGTGGCTTGCAAGCCGCGCCGCGCTTTGTCTGTGTGACCGCAATGATGATCTGGCCATGGTCATGGCACTGCAAGGCGTGGTGCTACGCCAGTTCGGCGATGCGCGGGATCAAATCGCCGCCCTGACCGAGGCGCTTGACGGGCAGACCTACACCGATCCTTTTACCGGCGAACCATGGAGCGTGCAGCAGGTCATCGCCCAGCTTGGCGAATGGCGGCGGCTGATCGACGCCAATCGCCAACTCGACGCGGTTTATGGTGTGGCCAGATGGAAACGCATCACGGCCGACCCCTTGCTGTGGGATGGACAGGGCAAGGTTCGCCACCGCGCCACATCGCGCCCGCCAGCCGTTTCGCAGTCCCGTGCGGCAATTTGGAAGTCGCGTGCAGCGCCGGGGCTTCTCGGTGCACTGACCGCCAGCGGAACCTTGCTGAGTGAGTTGGAAGACGGCTTTATCCGCTCGGTTGGATTGGGCGCCAATTGTGTTCCGCCATTGTCACTGATCTGTGATCTTTCGGGTGTTTATTTCGATCCGGGCGGTCCCAGTGATCTTGAGACAATTCTTCAGGTTTCGGACATCGATTCAACGCTTCAAAAACGCGCTTCGTCGCTTCGCGCTCGCCTTGTTCAGGCTTCGATCAGCAAATACGGTCAAGGCGGTAAACCATTGGACCAGCCGAACGGTGTGCGGCGCAGGGTTCTGGTAACGGGGCAAGTAGAAGATGATCGATCGATCGTTTGTGGCGGGGCGGGCATTACCAATTTCCTCCTGCTGCAACGCGCGCGGGAACTCGAGGGCGCCTCGTGGATCATCTACAAGCCGCATCCCGATGTCGAAGCCGGGCACCGCAAGGGGCACATTCCGGATGACGAGGCACTGCGTTACGCCGATGAAATCGCTCGCGATGTGCCAATCACGTCTCTGCTCGATACGGTTGACGCGGTGCATGTCATCACCTCGCTCGCCGGTTTCGAGGCGCTGCTCCGGGGCAAGCAGGTGACGACCCACGGAACTCCTTTCTACGCCGGGTGGGGTCTGACCCGCGACCTGGCTGCGATCCCGTCCCGTCGCACCCGGCGGCGCAGTCTGGACGAACTTGTCGCCGCAACGCTGATCCTTTACCCGCGCTACCTGGATCCGGTCACGCGCCTGCCCTGCCCACCGGAGGTGCTGGTGGAGCGCATGGCGAACGGCGCGGCGCGGGTTGGTTCATCGCTGGTTTTTCTGCGGGAACTACAAGGGCGCTTCCAGCGTTTGTGGCATCGGGCAACAGGAGCGCGTTGATGAATGCCGTCGTTCACATCCAGCGCGAATTCCTGTTCCTGCAAGGCCCGCCCGGACCGTTCTTCCGCGAACTTGCCGGCGCTCTGGAAACGAGCGGCAGCGGCATTCACCGGATCAATCTTTCGGGCGGCGATCGCTACGATTGGTCCGCTGGCGCGACCGACTATCGCGGCCGCCTGTCCAACTGGCCGATGTTCTTCGATCGCTTCGTCCAATCCAACCGGATCACCGATCTCGTGCTGTTCGGCGATTGTCGCCCGATGCACCAGACCGCGCTGCGCCTGGCGCAATTGCGCGGAATCCACATCCACGTGTTCGAGGAAGGCTATATCCGTCCGGATTGGATGACGCTGGAGCGCGACGGCGTGAACGGTCATTCGCCGATGGAGCGCGATCCCGATGCCATTTTGTCCAACGCCAGATGGCTGCCCCAGGTGCCGAAACTTGCGCCCATCACGGCCGACTTCAAGCGGCGCGCGCGGGATAGCTACTGGCACTATCACCACGTGGTCACCGGCAAGCTGCGGTTTCCCTTCTATTCCAGCCACCGGCAGGGCTCGATCTGTCTCGACGGGATTGGCTGGCTGCTGAAGTTCATGCGCAAGAAGCGCCGCGAACAACAGGCCATCGAGACTCTGGAGAAGGTGGCGGGACGCGCATTCTTCCTGTTCCCGCTGCAACTCACCGGCGATTACCAGATCCGCACCCATTCGCCGTTCGGAACCATGATGGTCGCGGTCGAATATATTCTGGAAAGCTTTGCGCGCTTCGCGCCAAAGGATGCGTTCCTGCTGGTCAAGGAGCATCCGCTCGACAGTGGTTATCGCAATTGGCGCCGGACCATCGAGCGTATCGCCGGGCGACTCAATGTCGCGGACCGGGTGCTTCACATCGACGGCGGCGATCTTGAGGAACTTGCGGCCAGCGCAACGGGCATGGTCTGCGTCAATTCAACCTCGGGCACCCTGGCGCTGGAAGCCGGATTGCCCGTCGTGGTGCTGGGTGACGCGATCTACGACGTCCCCGGCGTAACCCATCAGGCTGGCCTCGATCAGTTCTGGAAGGCTCCCGATCGACCTGACCAGACGCTGTATGATGCCTTCAAGCGACTTCTCCACGCCCGATGCCTGGTCCGTGGCGGGCTGGCGAGCCAGTCGGGCCTTGAAATCCTGGTGCGTAACAGCGCCGAGCGGTTGCTGGCGAAAGCAAGGCCGCCGCTTCATCAGATTACCGCTGAGTCGTTCCAATCGGCGGGGTTCATGCCGACGGAACAAGTCCACGATCATCCAGCATTCCCCGCGCGCGCAGCGTCCGGAACAAACGGTTGATCGCCGGGTTTGACCACCCGCAATTGGTCGCGAAGTCCCGTTGCAAGGTATCGTGGTGAACTTGGTGAGCCGCCGGTGTCATCAGCAGGCCAACGCGGCGCATGGCAGCGATGAACCAGGGATTGTGCGCGCGGTGCAGCGAGCCGTGAAAATACTGCGCAAAGGCGCCGCCGATAAGGAATGCCACCAGTCCGGCGAATAGCCAGCCTGGAATCGGCAGGAACCATCCGGCAAGGTTTCCCAGCAAGGATACCGGCAACGCGGCCAACACCACGGTTGATCCGATCAATCGCCACAAGGGACGCCGCCCCAGCGCATCGGGGCGCGGGTGGTGGTTCTTGAAATCATAGGAGATCCGCTCGAACGGCCCGATCGTTGCCATGCGCTGGCGCAACATCGTCAGGTATTCGTCGGATTCGCGCGATCCTTCGTAGAAGAAGATGTCGTTGAGCCGCTTGCCCGGGGTGCAAGGGCGATAATCCATGTACATATGGATCAGGCCAGAGAGCATATCGGCAACGTACCATCCAAGGGCCATGGCCGGCAGGGCCAGCCAATTCGGCTCACGCAGGGCAAGGCCGGCATTGAGTGCCACCGAAGCGAGGAACACGAACAAGATCATTTGCTGGCGTCGCATCGCCGGAAGGTTTCCTTTCATCGCCGCCTGTCGGGCCATGGCTCATCGCCTCAAGAACGGCGCTTGCCAAGACTACACCCTGAACTTGTTGGGAGACAGTCCCTTGTCAAGTCCGGGTTAATCCGGCATC
This sequence comes from Sphingomonadales bacterium, assembly GCA_028868335.1. Lineage (GTDB taxonomy): Bacteria > Pseudomonadota > Alphaproteobacteria > Sphingomonadales > Sphingomonadaceae > Novosphingobium. The sequence continues at coordinate 8,823 of JAGWUU010000027.1, forward strand.
GGCCAAGCGCCCCCGAAATTCCTGGCGCACTGAACTCGCTTGTCTGTCGATTTAGCAAATCCATCCGGTCGGTCACTGGTTCTCGATGTCAGTCGATTGATCTGGCGCGTCTGGACCGGGCGCTTGCCGACGGGGATCGACAAGGTTTGCCTTGCCTATCTTGATCATTTCGGTCCCCGTTCGCTGGCCATGATCCAGCGCGGGCGCTTTCGCTGCGTGCTCGATCCGGTTCTCAGCGATCAACTGTTTGCCCTGCTCGGTGTTGGCGGCACGGGCTTCCGCAGGAAGCTGATCGCGCTTCTCGCCGCGATGCCGTTGCACCGGTATCGCGATAGTCTGGCGGGGAAGATCTACCTTAATGTCGGCCACACCGGTCTTGATGCCAGTGGTTTTGCCGACTGGTTGCGCGGCACGGGGATGCAGCCGGTCTTCCTGATCCATGACCTGATCCCGATCACCCATCCTCAGTATTGCCGCGACGGAGAGGATCGACGCCATGCCAGGCGGATTGCTCAGGCACTGGATTGCGCCGCCGCGATCATCGTCAATTCGCGGGATACCGGCGTGGCGCTGGAACGCTTCGCGGAGGCGAATGGCTACCCTCTTGCCCGAACCGTCGTCGCCTGGCTCGGCACCGATGAGCCCGCGCATTATCCCGTGCGCGGACAAGCGGCACGGCCGTACTTCGCGGTGGTCGGGACAATCGAGGCACGCAAGAATCACATCATGCTGCTGCGGGTGTGGCAGCGTCTGGCGGCCAGGCTGGGCGATGCCGCGCCGCTCCTGATCGTCATCGGTCAACGCGGCTGGGAAGCTGACGAGACATTCACGCTGCTCGATCGGGCCGCGGGCGACGGCGCGCTGGTTCGCGAACTCAGCCGTTGCAGCGATGCCGAACTTCGGGGATGGATCGCAGGTGCGCGCGCACTGCTGATGCCCAGTCACGTCGAGGGATACGGCCTGCCGGCGATCGAGGCGTTGCAAGGCGGCGTGCCCGTGATCGCATCGGACCTTGCCGTTTATCGTGAAGTGGCCGGAACCATCCCGCTCTACCTCAATGCAGACGACGAACCCGCATGGGAAGCGGCAATCATCGATTTCACCGGCGACGGCGAGGACCGCAACCGGCAGCTACGCGCCCTCGGTGCGTTCAAGGCCCCGACCTGGGAAGATCACTTCGCCGCGGTCGAGTTGCTTCTGGAAGACCTCGCCCGGTAGTTGCCTTGTACGTCCGGGAATTAGGACCCGCTCGGCCTCAGGGTTGCGCTTCCAGCGTTACCGATCGTCCGGCAAGGTCAGGGCTACCTTGCCAGCCGTAACCCGCAAGGGCGACCAGCAGGAAGGCGGCGGCGAGTTCGAGGGCAAGGCGCGGACAGCGCCCGCTGAGGCGCAGGGCGCCAAGGGTGAGGCAGGCCAGGGCAATGGCGATGATCCATCCGGTCATGTCGGCACCTTTGGGCGCAGCCGCCGCGACACCAGCCAGCCGCCGCCCACCAATGCCCCAAGCGGGACGAGCCACAGCGGCATGGTCTGGCCCTTGACCTCGGGCTTGAAGCTGACCCAGTCTCCATATTTGCCGATCAGCCAGGCGCGGACCTGCTCGGGGCTGTCCCCGGCGGCGAGCCGTTCGCGGATCATCCGTCGCATGTCGCCAGCAAGGTCGGCGTTGCTGCCAGAGATCGGCTGACCCTGGCAGACGACGCAGCGGATCGAATCCATCAGCGCCACGGCCTGCGCCTCCTTCACCGGATCGGCGAGCGATTCCTCGGCATAGTCCTGCGCGCTGGCGGGCGACGCCACGATCAGGGCAAGCGCTACAAGCATCGAGCGGGCGCGCATCACGGCTTTACTCCGACCATTGCGAGTAGCCTTGGCATGTCCTCGTCGGTTACCGGGCCGATGTGTTGATAGAGGATATTGCCCCGGCCATCGACCACGAAGGTTTCGGGCACTCCGGCCGATCCGAAGGCCATCTGCGCCCGGCCGCCATCGTCGAGGCCGATCCGGGTGTAGGGGTTGCCGTTGCGACCGAGGAACTTCGCCAGTTCGAGGGCGGTATCGTGAACCGCGATGCCGTTAACCTCGGCCCCGGCCTGCTTCATCCGCATCAGCACCGGGCCTTCCGCGGCGCAGGGCACGCACCACGAGGCGAAGATGTTGAGCAGGCGCGGCTTGCCGTCGCGGTAGTCCGTCGTTGCGGTGCCGGGCTGTCCTGGCATGGCCGCGGCGGCCACGAATTCGGGTAGGGGCTTGCCCACCATCCTTGAAGCAATGACGTGATCGTCGGGGTTTCTGAGGCCGACGAAGAAGGCAGCGAACAGTGCCGACACCAGCACGAAGGGCAGCCAGAGCAACCATTTGCGGTTCATGCCCGTGCCTCCGCCGGTTTGGCCTGCCACGGCCAGCGGTTCGCCCACACGTCGCGCCGCACCCGGCCGAGTAGCGACAGCACGCCGCCCAGCGCGATCATCACCCCGCCGAGCCAGATCAGCGTGACGAAGGGCTTCCACCACATCCGCAGCAGGAAGCGGTTGCCGTCGCTGTTTTCGCCCAGCGTGATATAGAGCTGGCCGTCCCAGAAGGTGCGGATCGCCGCCTGGTTGGTGGTCATGCCCTCGGTGGTGAACTGGTGCAGTTGCGGCACCATCTGGAAGGGCGTCCCCTGGGTTCCGCGGGTCACTGACACCACCGCCTCAAGCGCCTGATAATTCGGTCCGGGCCGCTGCCGCACGCCCAGCAAGGTCACCGCATAGGGGCCGACGGGGCGGGTTTCGTTGGCGGCCATCGCGACCATGTTCTCCTTGGTGAAGGCACTTTCGCAGGCCATTCCCGCCACGCTGACCGCGCAGCCCAGGTGCGCAAGGACCATGCCCCAGGTGAACAGCGGCGTGCGGGCAAGATTGCGTTTCCACAACGGAGCCACGCTGGCCACTCCGACGACCGCAGCCGCGACAAGCCCGAGCAGAGCGAGGATGCCGGTCCGGCCGGCGAGCAAGGCCAGCAGGACCAGCGCGGCTGCTCCGGCAAAGAGCGCAGGCGCCATGCGATCGATCAGGAAACGCGGATTGTCGCTGCGCCAGCGCAGCAGCGGCCCCGCCGCGACCAGCAGCATCAGCACAAGCGCTAGCGGCCCGGCGACGGCGTTGAAATAGGGCGCACCCACCGAGATCTTGGCGCCTGTCGCCGCCTCGAGAATCAGGGGGTAGAGCGTTCCCGCCATGACGACGACAAGGATGACGGTGAGGATCAGATTGTTGACCACCAGCGCCGCCTCGCGGCTGACGATGTCAAAGCGGTTGCCTTCCGCGACGGTGCCGACCCGTGCCGCGAACAGGGCGAGCGCACCGCCGATGTAGATCGCCAGCAGCGCGAGAATGAATATGCCGCGCTGGGGATCGACCGCGAAGGAATGGACGCTGGTGAGAATGCCCGAACGGACAAGGAAGGTCCCGATCATCGACATCGAGAACGCGAGGACCGAGAGCATGATCGTCCAGGCGCGCAGCCCGTCCCGCGTTGCCAGCACCGTGACCGAATGGAGCAACGCCGTCGCCGCAAGCCAGGGCATCAACGACGCGTTCTCCACCGGATCCCAGAACCACCAGCCGCCCCAGCCAAGGGTATAGTACGCCCAGTAGGACCCCGCGGTGATGCCCACCGTCAGGAATACCCAGGCGCCCAGGATCCATGGCCGCATGGCCCGGGCGAAGTCGGGGCCGACGTTGCGGGTGACCAGCGCCCCGACCGCGAAGGAGAACGCCGCCGACATGCCGACGTAACCGGCGTATAGGGTGGGGGGATGGAAAGCGAGGCCGGGGTCCTGCAACAGCGGGTTGAGCCCTTGTGGCTGGACCGGGAACGGCAGCCGCGCGAACGGGTTCGACGAGAACAGCAGGAAGGCATAGAAGCCCAGCGCGATCGCCCCCTGCGCGGCGAGGGTGGCAAGCTTGGTATCGGCGCGCAGCTTGCTTTCGAACAGCGCCACGGTGGCACCGGCGAAGGCGAGGATCGTCACCCACAGCAGCATCGAGCCTTCATGGTTGCCCCAGCTTCCCGCTACCTTGTAGAGCATCGGCATCGCCGGATTGCTGTCGCGCGCGACGATCAGCACCGACAGGTCCGAGCGGGCAAAGACCGCGATCAGGCAGGACATGGCGATACCGGCAAGCGCGGCCTGGACAATCGTTACCGGCACCATCGCCGGGCCGAGCGAGGTCCGGCCGCGTCCGACCGCCAACAGGCCCAACGCCAGTTGCAGCAAGGCCATCGCCGCCGCCATCCACAGCGCGGCAAGTCCTGCTTCGGCGATCATTTCAGCACTCCGGAAACCCCAAATTCACCACGATCCATCAGAAGTCGAGCCGATAACCGGCGCTGAGTACCCAACCCTTTTCGGTGATGTGGTCCCACGAGGTTCCATTGTGGACTGATTGCGCGGTGAAATTGCCGCCGATCTCGATCTCGATTTCCGAATGGCGCACCGGGTAATAGTTGAACCGCATGGTCGGCTGGAGCTGATGGAAATTGCCGGGGATCGGAGTGCTGCTCGTCACCTTGTTGTCGCGGAAGCCGTAGCGCACACGCGGACTCAGACGGAACTTTGACGTGATCGGCACCCTGGCGTTGACGTCGGCGGTGTAGATCCGCGCGGTACTGGTATCGGCATAGCGCCCCGACAGGATGTAGATGTCGTTGTCCCACAGCAGGCCTGACCCGATCAACTGAAGGCCATAGTAGTATTCCTTGCCGGTTGCAGGCAATGGATCGACCTGTAGTGTCCCCGACGAAGCCGGGGTGCCGGGCGTGCCGCCGGTATCCGTCATGTTGAAATCCGCGCTGACCTGCAATTCCTTGGTGATCGGCCGCGAATAGGTCACCGTCACCGACTTCGCGGTCAGCGTGCGGTCCTTGGCTAGCTGGTAGATCTGGGCATCGGTAAAGAACGGCTTCAGCCCCGCCAGATCGGGGATGGCCTGAAACGTCGTCGCGTCGATCTGGCCGATCAGGGCGTTGGTCGTGGTGAGCAACGGAGATTGGCGATAATCGGCGGTCAGACTGAAATTGGAGTTGTCGGGGAAGTTGTAGTTGAGCGAGAACAGCCCGAGGTTCAGCCGGTTGAACTTCACGTCATAGTCGATCATCGTATAGGCGTTGAACCGCCTCTTGACGTAGCGCCCCTCGAACCCGACCGATCGGCGATCGACGAAGTCGCCGCGCGCATGCTGGTCGAACCAGTACACGCTGGTCTGCAACGCGCTGCGCTTGTTGCCGAAATCGACACTGACGCCATAGAACGGGCGTTCGTTGAGAACCCAGGTCTGGTGCGATGACAGGACCGGGAACCCGCCGACCAGATTGACCCGCAGCTTGGGGTTGGCCTGGAAGCCGAACAGGGCGCCATCGAAGCGGCCGAGTACACCTGCCGAATTGCGCGTCTGGCGGCCGACGCGGATAGACGAGCTGAGATCGCTGTCCTGATAATCAAGGTACAGCGCGGTGAGCGCCTTGATCCCGCCGCCCGGTCGCGAGCGATAGACCCACTGGTCGGCGCCGTTGTTGGTGGTGAGGATCGAGGTGCTGGTCCCGAAATTCTGGGTGTATGAACCGGCCGCGCGCAACTGGACCTGACGGCGATCGTTGCCACCGGAAATCGTTACGTCTGCACTGGTCAGCAACTGGTTGACGTTGACCGAGTTGTCGACCTCGTTGCCGAGGGTCGAATTGGTGGTCAAGGTACTCGTCCGTCCCTGATCGCGGAAATAGAACTGCGAGAAACTGCCTCTCAGCCCCCAGGCCCAGGCCTTGCCCGAAGCCGCCGAACCACCTGATGCGGCGCGCAGTTGAGGGGATGTCGGTGCGGCGCTCAGGGCCGCGAGCCGCTGGCGGACGCGATCGGCACCCTCGGCATTGGGGAAGCGGCGGAGGTATTCCTCGTAGGCTGCCTGCGCGTGGGCGGCCTGCCCCTTGCGCTCGCGAGCCAGGCCAAGCAGTTCGAGCGCGCGCGGCGTGCCTGAATTTTCGGGGCGGGCCGCCGCGTTGGTCAGAAGCTGGATCGCCCGGTCGACGTTGCCATCGCGGATTGCCTGCTCGGATTCGGTCGTCAACCGCAGCGTTTCGGCTTCGTCCGCGGGCGTCCCCGGTTGCGATGTCGTGACGGGAGCCGCAGCGGGCGGGGGGAGGGGCGCTGATTGCGCCGCAACCGTCGGCGCAGCGCCATGCGAGGCCAGCCCGGCAGAGCGCTCATCCTCGGTTACCTTGACCACCCATGCGTCGGGGTAGGCCGCTGCCAGCCGGGTCCGCGCAGCCTCCGCTGCCTCGCGCGTCTCGAAGAAGCCCGCACGCAGCCGGTGCCACTGCTGCGCATCCTTTTCGAACAGCGATTCGTAAACGACCATGCCGCCAAGCGCCTGCTGCTGGTTCGGCGTGGGCGTGCCAATGGCGCTCGCGGCCGATGCCAGGTTGACGACATAGAGCCCAGGGGGAGCAACCACGGCGGCGGGGGCAGCAGCCACCGGCTGTTCCGTGGTGGCAGCGACGGGCTGGGGCGGCGGTGGCGGCGCAACCGGGTTGCCCGCCACGCATCCGGCCTTTCCGGGTTCGGCGATCTGCACCACGATCTGTTGCGGTTGCTGGCCGGCGCGAACCTCGAATTGCATGTCCTGGGTGAAGAACAGCGAGAGGATCGGGCCAGAGGCATTGTCCCCTTCGTATTCGATCGAGCGCAACTGCGGGATGCTTTCCGGGGTACGCAGCGAATCGTTGATCTGTCCGGCGTGATTTCCGTCGAGTGGCAGCAGCCTGACGTGAAGTTCGCGCCCCGATCGCTCGGGAAACGAACTGAGCAATTGCACGCGCATGTTGAAGTTGACCGTCATTGTCGCGCAGCCGCCGACGTTATCGACCTTCACGTCGGACAGCGCACGATCGGCAACCGCTTCACCGAAAGCCGGTACGGGCAATGCCAGGCTGGCTCCAAGAGTGGCGGTCACGGCGGCCAGCGAAACGCCAGTCATGGTGCGGGATGATGTCACGAATTGGCCCCCTTGGCCCTATTTGCTGAAGGTTCTTGTCGTGTGACAGGCCGCGCAATCGTCCGACGTGCGCGGGTGGTCATTGGGCTTGCCGAGGGCGGTGACGCCGTTGTGGCAAGATACGCAGGTGCCGATCACATCGTTGTGATTGACCGCCCAGGTCGGGTTCCATGCCGTGGTCCGATGGCAATCCTCGCACAGGTTGTTGGTGGCCATGTGCGTTGCGTTCTTGCCGGAAACGGTCGTGCCGTTGTGGCAGGAATAGCAGTTGGTCGAGATGCCGCTGTGGCTGAAGGTGGCCGGGGTCCACGCCGTCGTTCCGTGGCACGATCCGCAATCGGTGGTCGTCGGAATGTGCGTGGCAGGCTTGCCGGGAGCGGTCGATCCGTTGTGGCAACTGGAGCATGTGCCGATCACCTGGGTATGATCGACGTGAACTGTCGTCCACGCTGTCGTGACGTGGCAGAAGTCGCACTGGCTGGTCGAGTTGATGTGCCCGGAAGGCTTGCCCGGAGCCGCCGTGCCGTTGTGGCAGCTTGCACAGGTGCCGATCGCGTCAGCGTGGTTGAACGTCTTGACCGGATTCCAGGTGGCCGTCGAATGACAGTCCTCGCAGGTGTTGGTCGTGGCGACGTGCGTGGCGTTCTTGCCGGTGGCGGTGGTGCCGTTGTGGCAGGAATAGCAACTGCCGGTGACGCTGCTGTGGCTGAAGTTCGCCGGGGTCCATGCCACGGTGGAGTGGCAGGTGGAGCAATCGGCCGTGGTGGCGATGTGCGTGGCGGTCTTGCCGGTCGCCTTGGTCCCGTTGTGACAGCTTGCGCAGGTGCCGATGACATCCGCGTGGTTGACGGTCTTGGCCGGTGCCCACGCTGCCGTGGTGTGGCAATCCTCGCACAGGTTGTTGGTGGTGATGTGGGTCGCGGTCTTGCCGGTGGCGGTGGTGCCGTTGTGGCAGGAATAACAGCTCCCCGTCACGCTGCTGTGGCTGAAGTTCGCCGGGGTCCATGCCACGGTGGAGTGGCAGGTCGAGCATTCGGCCGTGGTGGCGATGTGCGTGGCGGTCTTGCCGGTCGCCCTGGTTCCGTTGTGGCAGGACGAACAGGTGCCGGTGACGTCGGCATGGTTGACGGTCTTGGTCGGTGTCCACGCCGCCGTGGTGTGGCAATCCTCGCACAGGTTGTTGGTGGTGATGTGGGTTGCCGTCTTGCCGGTGGCGGTGGTCCCGTTGTGGCAGGAATAACAGCTCCCGGTCACATTGCTGTGGTTGAAGCTTGCCGGAATCCAGGCGCTGGTCCTGTGGCAATCACCGCAGTCGGCAGTTGTCGGAATGTGCTTTGCGGGCTTGCCGGTGGCCTGGGTTCCGTTGTGGCAACTGGCGCAGCTTCCGGTGACGCTGCTGTGATCGAAATGAACGGAGGTCCAGCTTGAGGTCAGGTGGCACGACGAACAGTCCTGCTGGGTGGCGATGTGGCCCGATGGCTTCCCGGTCGCCTGAACTCCGTTGTGACACGATTTGCACGATGCGGTGACGCCCGAATGGTCGAACCGCGCGATCGTCCACTGTCTGGTGTTGTGGCAACTGTCGCAGCGCGCTTGGGTGGTAATGTGGTTGGCGGGTTTGCCTTCTGCGCGCACGGCATTGTGGCAGCTCGCGCACTCCTTCGGGGTGCCGGCAAAGACGCCGTCCTTGTGGCAGGATTCGCAACGGACTGC
>JAGWUU010000282.1 GCA_028868335.1 Sphingomonadales bacterium
GTGAACATGTTGGTATAGATGATATCGTCCGCGCTCGATGCGATGACGTCCTGCTTGTGCTCCATGCTCGCGGTCGATTCCGCCGAGGCAAGGAAGCGCGTGCCGAGATAAGCAAAGTCCGCGCCCATCGCCTGGGCTGCATAGATGTCGCGACCGGTGCTCATCGCCCCAGACAGGATGATCGTGCCATCGAAGAACTCGCGCACCTGGTTGATCAGCGCAAACGGGCTCTTGTCACCGCCCTGTCCGCCCGCTCCGGCGGCGACCAAGATCAGCCCGTCAACACCCATCGAGGCCGCCTTGCGCGCGTGCTTGAGATTGGTGACGTCATGAAAAATGATCCCACCATAGCCATGCACCTCGTCAAGGATCTCGCGCGGCGGCGCTCGCAGGCTGGTGATGATCAGCGGCACCTGTTCTTGAACGATGGTCTTGAGATCGGCCTCCCAGCGGTCGTTGCGTTCCGACATGACCTGGTTGACGCCGAACGGCGCCACCTTGCGTGCCGGGTCCGCAGCCTGGATCGCTACCAGTCGCTCGCGGATCTCGCGGATCCAGTCGCTCAAGGTTTCTTGCGGCCGGGCGTTCAGCGCGGGAAACGTACCGACGATACCGCTGGCGCACTGCGCCACGACCATTTCGATCCCCGAGGCGATGAACATTGGCGCGCCGATCGCGGGAAGTCGCAGGCGATCGCGAAACTGGCTGGGAATGGTCACGTAGGCTCTCCGCTCTGGCTGGGACCAATCAAGTCCCGACATGAGCCGGGGGTGCGCCATAGGTGCGATCGCAACAAGCGATTTGAAGCCCGGTCAGTTGAGCCTCATTCAATTGCCCGTGCTGTTGGCGCGGGCAATCGCGGAGATCAGCCAGCGATGGAACCGCCCGTAGGTTGAATCGAGCTTGCGCGATTTACGCACCGCGATCCAATACGACAGGTCGCTATGAACAATCCCCGATCCCAACGTCACCAGCTCGCCTCGGCGGACCAGTATGTCGGCTATTCCCGAGGGAGCGAGAGCGATGCCCTTGCCCTGCGTCGCCGCATGGCAAGCAGTCAGGACCGAATCGAAGCGAATCTGTTCGGCATTGGGGGCGATGGTAAAGCCAAGCTCGTGCGCGGCTGTGTCCCAAGGTAAAAAATCGCTGCTGGCGTTGAGTATCGGACCGCGCACTTCCGTGCCGGAGATAACCTGGCCAACCACGTCCGGTGCGCAGACTGCCTTGACCGAATAGGGCATGATGTCCTCATAGTCCCAGCCCGCGCCGGGGTAGGGACCGATCCCGATCAGGATATCGTATTCGCCGCGCATTCCGCCTTCGGCAATGGTGCTGCTGGTTGATTCCACCCGAAAATCGGGAAAGCGGCGGCGAAACTCCTCGTGATTGGAAAGGATGAACTGCTCGGCAAAAGCCGACATCGAGCAGAGCCTGATTTCGCGCTCGTCATGTTGCGCGGTCAGCTCGCGCCAGACTTGCTCAACCCCGTTGATTGCCCCGGCGACGGCTTCGGCAAGATCGAGAGCATTCCGTGTCGAGCGAATTCCCTGCCCGTCGCGCTCGAACAGGCGCTGTCCGAACTGCTCCTCGACCAGCCGCACGCGGTGGCTGATTGCAGACGGCGTGACGTTCATCTCCTCGGCCGCGCGCTTGAGGCTGCCGAGACGGGTCACCGCCTCGATCGTCTGCATCAGGATGAACGGCGGCAAAGGCGTACTCAAGTTTCCATCCCCTTGCGCTGTTCCCCGCGCATAACACAGAACCCGGCTTCCGATCGGCGGGGTATCACGGACTCCGCTCGATCTCAAATCGCCTGTCGAACCAGCGCGGCCTTGAGCGATCCTCACCTGACCTCGCGCGAATTTGCTTGTTCCCCGCCGCTTGCGACCCCAGCCTTGAAACGCATTCAAGGGAGACGGTGATGAACGCGGTGACAGTGGAAATGGACGGCCCGGTCATGGTCGTGACGATGAACCGACCGGACAAGCGCAACGCCTGGAACGCGGACATGGTTGACGGCTTTCGCCGTGTCTGGATCGACTTTGCTGCCAACGATGCGTCACTGGCCTGCGTCGTCCGAGGCGCGGGGGCGGTGTTTTCCGCCGGTCTGGATTTCCGGGATCCACCCGCCAGTGATGATGGCGCGATGCCCAACACCACCGTACCGTGCGACAAGCCGATCCTCGTCGCGGTCGAAGGCGCGTGTCTTGGCATGGCCTGCTCGCTCGTACTGATGAGCGATATCGTGATTGCCGGAGCTGACGCGCGCTTCGCCTATCTTGAGGCGACGATGGGCTTTCATGGTGGGATGATGGCGGGCTTTCCCGGGCGGATGCTTTACAAGCCGGGCCTGCAATGGCTCCTTACCGGCGATTCCATGCCCGCCGACCGCGCCCGCGAAATCGGCATGGTCAACGAAGTGGTGGAAGTGGGCGCGTCCTTTGATCGGGCGATGGCGCTCGCCCACCGGATTTCGGCCAATGCTCCGCTTGCGGTGCGGTCGCTCAAGGCCATCGCCATGCAGACCTTGCCGAAGGGTCCGGTCGAGCAAGGCTTCGCGGTTGCCCGGATGGTCGAGGCGATGCGGACCAGCGCCGATTTCCAGGAAGGGATCGCCGCGCTGCGCGAAGGCCGCCCCGCCCGGTTCACTGGTCGCTGATCACCCTTCGCCTTAACCCAGTCAGGCGGCGGCGAGTTCCGCTTGTCGGACTTCGACCGCCCGTTCCGTCGCGACCGCATCGAAGCCGAGCAGTTCGACTTCGGATGAAATGTAACCCTGACGGACAGGTTCCGTGCGAGCGAGATCGGTCGACAGATACTTCTTGTTGTCGTCGCTGAACACGGTCGCGGCCACGGTTTGCGGAGAAAGCCGGTCCTGTGCCTTGAGCGCGGCGATCAGGTTGGCGCCAGATGAAATGCCCACACCCAGACCAAGCTCTGCCGCGAGCCTCTGGGCCATGATGATCGCATCGCCGTCGGACACAGCAATGACCTCGTCCAGCGCGGCCAGATCGACCACCGCGGGTATGAAGTCGTCCGAAATCCCCTGAATACGATGACTGCCGACCTTGTGGCCGGTCGAGAGCGTCGGCGATTCGAGCGGTTCGACCGGATGGACTCGCGCATCGCACCCAGCGCTGCGCAGCGCGTTCGCCACGCCCATCACCGTTCCCCCGGTGCCAACGCCCGCTACGAAGGCATCGAGTTGCAGTCCCACTCCGCCCAGCTGGCGGAACAACTCAACGCCGGTTCCCAGTTCGTGCGCCTCGCTATTGTCGGGATTGGCGAACTGGTCGGGCAGGAACACGTCGCCGCGCTCCTCCGCCAACGTTTGCGCGGCGGCGATGGAGCCGAGGAACCCGCCATCGGCGCGGCTGAACAGACGCAGTTCGGCACCCAACGAGCGCATCAACGCCTTGCGTTCCTCACTCATCCAATCGGGCATGTGGATGCGGACCGGGTGACCCAGCATCCGACCCAGCGCAGCAAAGGCGATACCGGTGTTGCCACTGGTGGCCTCGACGATCGTGTCGCCGGGCTTGAGTGCGCCGGCGGCATAGGCCCGCCGCAGGATGTTCAGCGCCATCCGGTCCTTGATGCTGCCAGTAAGGTTGTAGTGTTCGGCCTTGGCATAGA
>JAGWUU010000028.1 GCA_028868335.1 Sphingomonadales bacterium
CAGCCATTTCGCAAATACCCCCCAAAGATACCCCCAATCGAGTGCGATTGTATGCGGCATCATGCGAACGCATGCGAACAGCTATGCGTCTAATATGACGGATTTCTGGGGTTTGTCGAGACGGTAACGGACGTCTATGGACGGGGAAATGGAGCGGGTGAAGGGAATCGAACCCTCGTCGTAAGCTTGGGAAGCTTCTGCTCTGCCATTGAGCTACACCCGCCCGGGCGGCTGCCCTTGCCACAGCGGGCGCGGGGTGGTCAACAGGGGATGCGTTTCGTCAGCCGCGCTGGGTGCGGCCGCGGTCCATCACTGCGTGGCGGCGGGCTTCGACCTCGGCACCGGTGATGGCGCCGTTGCGCGTTGAGGAGCGGCTGTGTTCCAGTGCGAGACCTTCGCCGAACGGAAGCGCGTAGCCATCGTCGATCAGGGCCTTGTAGGTCTGGACCATGGCGGGATCGATCCCGGCCATGTCCGTCGCCAGCGCCCTGGCCACCGGCAGCAATTGGTCCTCAGGAACCACACGGTTGACAAGCCCCCAGGCGCAGGCCGTGTCGGCATCGAGGAAGTTTCCGGTCAGCGACAGTTCCTTGGCGCGGCTGATCCCGATCATGCGGCTGAGCTTTTGTGACAGGCCCCACCCGGGCATGATGCCGATGCGGGCGTGGGTATCGGCAAAGCGGGCATTCGAGCTGGCGATCAGCACGTCGCATGCCAGCGCCAGTTCGAACCCGCCGGTGATGGCGACGCCGTTGATCGCGCCGATCACCGGCTTGCGGCACAGTTCAACCGCCTTGACCGGATTGGCTGCCGGATCGCTGGCATTGGCGGCGCCAAGGCCTTCCACGCCCAGTTCCTTGAGGTCAAGCCCGGCGGTGAAGGCGCGGGTTCCGGCTCCCGTGAGGACGATGGCGCGGATCTGCTCTTCACCGTCGAGTTCGTGCATCGACTGGGCGAGCTGCGCCCTGAGGCCGCGCGACAGCGCATTCATTGCCTCGGGCCGGTTAAGCGTTACCACGGCGATGGGCCCATCGCGTTCCACATTGACCAGCAGCGTCATTCCCAGTCTCCCCTTTATTGGTCGAGCTTGTTCCCATCGAGCGCAGCGCCGAAGCGGCGCGACAGCGCCAGTCCCGCCAGGATAAACCCCAGAGCCAGCGCGATCGCTCCATGCGGCACGTTCTGCGCGTAGGCATAGCGCGCCAGCGCCGCGCCGGTGAAGAGGTTGAGCGCCCCCCAGGCAAAGTTCTCGGTCGGCGAGGCCATGGCTTCACCCCCGGGCGGCCGCCACGGCGTGAAGAAGCGCCTGCCTTGCAGCCCCGCGACGAGATGCGGGACCGCGTTGCACAGCAGCGCCCCGGCGAAGAACAGCACCAGCCAATTCACGCGATCAAAGCCTGGTGCGGGCGCTTTGCCCGTCGTCGATGCGGATGATCGCGCCGGTGACGCATTCGCTGGCCGGGGCGACGAGGTAGAGCAGGGTCGAGTCCATCTGCTCGGGAACGGGGATGCGTTTTCGCGGCAAGTGCGGGGCGGGGTTGCCGCCCATCCGTTCGAACATGCCGTCAGTCATCTCGGAAACGAACATGCCCGGCGCGATCGCGTTGACGTTGATATTGTAAGCCGACCATTCGACCGCCAGCGCCTCGGTCATCCGGGCGATCGCGGTCTTGGTCACGGCATAGAGCGCCGCCCCGCCGCCATCGTAGCGGAAGTGCGCGACCGAGCTGATGTTGACGATGCGCCCTGGCTTGTCCGCCGCGATCAGCCGCCGCGCGACCTCGCAGGCGAGGATCCACGGTCCGCGCAGGTTGACACCCAGAACCTGGTCGATCAGTTCAAGGCTCATCTTGTGCGCGAGCCGGGCGTCGGGCATCCCGGCGTTATTCACCAGGATGTCGACGGTGCCGAAGGCCTGTTCGGCAGACGCGACCGCCGCGATCAGGCTGTCAGCGTCGGTTGCGTCCATCTGCACCGCAAGCGCCTTGCCTCCGGCGGAGCGGATCCTGTCCGCCAACGCCTGCAGCCGGTCGAGCCGCCGCGCCGCCAGCACGACCGCCGCGCCCTGGCTGGCAAGCACCTCGGCGAAACGGGCGCCAAGGCCCGAGGAAGCCCCGGTGACGAGCGCGACGCGGCCGTGAAGGTCGGTCGAGGCGTTAGGCAGGGGATAGTCGCTCATGTCACGCTCCTATAGCCGCCTCGACCACGTCGCGCAGGCGGTCCTTGCCGAACCACATCTCGTCGCCGAGGAAGAAGGTGGGAATGCCGAACACACCGCGCGCCACGGCGGCATCGGTATTGGCGACCAGTCGGGCCTTGATTTCGGGGTCCTGCGCCATCGCGCCAAGCGCGGCGGCGTCAAGTCCGGCAGAGGCCAGTGCCCCGGCCCAGACTTCGGGATCGTCCATCTTCAGGCCCTGTTCCCACATCGCGGCAAAGATCGCCTCGATGTAGGCGGGCGCGCAACCGAGCGCCTCGGCGGCGATCGCACCGCGCATCGCCAGCAGGGTGTTGACCGGGAAGTGCGGGTTCATCCGGAACCCGGTGATCGCATGGCGATCCATGAAGCGGCGCATCTCGAGCATGTCGTAGTCGCGCTTGGCCTGGATGTGGCCGTAGGACTGCATCGGGCTCTGGTTGCCGATCGCCTTGAAAATGCCGCCCAGCAGGACCGGGGTATAGCTGAAACGCACCCCCGCTGCCGCCTCGGTCGCGGGGATCGCGCGGTGGACGAACCAGGCGTTGGGGCTGCCGAAGTCGAACAGGAATTCGATCGAGTGTGTCATCACCACGTCTCTCCGTACGGCCGGATTTCCTGTTCGAAGGTCCAGGCTGATTTCGGCTGGTTGTAAAGCGTCCAATAGGCGTCAGCCACGGCCTCGGGTGGCATGAGCAGGTCGGGCTGGGCGGCGAGCGCCTCTGCCCCGATCCGCTCGGTCACGCGGGCGCGAACATATTCGGTGTCGACCCCGGCGTCGATCACCAGATGGGCAACGTGGAGGCCCTGCGGCCAGTACTCGCGCGCCGCCGATTGGGCCATGGCGCGCAGTCCCGCCTTGGCGGCAGCGAAGGCGGCATAGCCCGGATTGCCGCGCAGGCCTGCGGTCGCGCCGGTGACGAAGATCTTGCCTTCCCCACGCGGCGCCATAATTCGTGCCGCCTCGCGCACCGTGGCAAAGCCCGCAAAGCAGGCCATTTCCCATACCTTGCGGAACACCCGGTCGGTGGTCTCGGTCAGCGGAAACTGGACGTTGGCGCCGACGTTGAACACCACCAGCGCGAGCGGGGCGATTGCTTCGGCCTCTGCGAGGAACGCATCGACGTCCTCGCTTTGCCGTGCATCAAGACTGCGCCCGGTGACATTGCCGCCGAGCAGCGGCGCAAGCTTGTCTCCGTTACGGCGCCCGGCGTGGACAGCGAAGCCTTCCGCAGCGAACTTGCGCACGATCCCGGCGCCGATGAAGTCACCCGCCCCAAGCACCGCCACCGATTGCTGCGCCATGCTACTTCCTTTCGATCGGAATTACCGCGACGGTCAGCCGCGAGATGCAGACCAGTTTGCCCGCTTCGTCCTCGATCCGGATCGACCAGATCTGCGTGGTGCGGCCCAGCGATTCAGGGTGCGCCGTGGCATAGACCCAGCCCGAATAGGCCGGGCGGACATGGTTGGCGTTGATCTCCATTCCCACCGCAACGAACCGGTCGCGATCGATACAGAAGCTCGCCGCGACCGATCCGATCGTCTCCGCCAGTGCCACCGAAGCCCCGCCGTGGAGTCGCCCGAACGGCTGGTGGGTGCGATGATCGACCGGCATTCGCCCCCGCACCCAGTCATCGCCGCTTTCGATGAATTCGATGCCAAGCAGACCGGGCATGGCGTTTTCGCCAAGCGCGGTCATCGGGGCGAGTGGGGGGCGTTGACCGCCCCACCAGATATTTGCGTTGCTCATCGCAACTTGCATAGGCCCAAAGCGGCGACGATGGCAATCGCCGGAGTGGGCGTCAGTACGCGCGTTCAGGCGGGCACCGCTACCTTTGCGGTCGATACCTTCGCGCTACGTTTTCCGTCGTAGATGAATTCGGGCGCATCGAGATCGATCTTCGGAAACTCCCCGCGCTCGGCCCAATAGTCCTGGTTGTGGCGCCATTCGGGCTTGTCTCCCCGCCGCGGCATCTGGTCGATCCCGCGCATCAGGTAGCCAGGGTTGAAGTTGTCGCTTTCGATCCACGGCAGGATTTCCATGCCCTCGTCCTCGGGACGTAGCGCAGCTTCCACCCGCTTCGCGCCGATCGCGTCCATGTGGTTGAGCAGGTTGCAGATGAAATCGGCCTGCATGTCGACCCGCAGGGTCCAGCTCGCCCGGAAATAGCCCATCACCCAGCACATGTTGGGAACGCCGGTGAACATCATCCCGCGATAGGTGACGGTATCGGCCCAGTCGACCGGCTTGCCGTCGACTGCGAAAGGGATATTGCCCATCACCGACAGGCGGAAGCCAGTGGCCGCGACAATGATGTCCGCCTCGATCTCCTCGCCCGATGAGGTGCGCACGCCCTTTTCAGTGAAGCTGTCGAGCGTATCAGTGTGCACCGTCAGCTTGCCCGCAACGGCCGCGCGGAAGATGTCGCCTTCGGGGCAGAAGGCCAACCGCTGCTGCCACACCCGGTAACGCGGGGTGAAATGCGGCTCGAACTGGAAATCGGGCTTGCCGGTGAAGGCGCGGACCAACTCCTTGAGATCCTCGAACACGGTGTCGGGTTCGGACTTGCAGCGCTCGGTCATCATGTTCTGGTCGTACATGATCTGGGCGCGGACAACCCGGTGGATGGTCGGCTCGTCGATCCCGATCTCGCGCAGGCGGTCGGCCAGCTCGTTCTTGTTCTCGCTGCAGAAAAAGTAGGTGGGCGAGCGTTGCAGCATGGTGACGTGGGCAGCCTTTTCGGCAAAGGCCGGGATCACCGTGGCGGCGGTGGCGCCCGATCCGATCACCAGGATGCGCTTGCCCGCATAGTCGATCGCGGGGTCCCACTGCTGGGCGTGGACGAACAGGCCCTTGTAGCGTTCGCGTCCCGGCCATTCGGGGACATAGGGATTTTCGTGGTCGTAATAGCCTTGGCACATCCACAGGAAGTTGCAGGTGAACCGATGGGTTGCCCCGTCGGCGGTGGTGGCATCGACAGTCCAAAGGCCAGCCTTGCTGTCAAAGCTGCACGCCGCGATGCGATGGCCATAGCGGATGTGCGGGGCGATGCCGTTTTCCTCGATCACCTCGCCCATGTACTTGAGGATTTCCGCGCCGCTGGCGATCGGGGTGCCGACCCACGGTTTGAAGCGATAGCCGAAGGTGTAGAGATCGGAGTCCGAGCGGACGCCGGGATACTTGTGGGTTTCCCAGGTGCCGCCAAAGGTCTCCTTCATCTCGAGGATCGCATAGGTCTTGCCGGGGCACTGCTCTTGCAGGTGATAGGCTGAGCCTATCCCCGATATGCCCGCGCCGACGATCACCACGTCGAAATGGTTCACGCCCGCCTGCTGCACCGCTGCTGTCGCCATCCTCTTTCTCCATCTCTCGGGCCGGTTGCGCCCCGGCCCCGATCCGCGTTCGAATCGCCAAGAGGCTGCACCATTGACCGGGTCCCTGGCGAGATCAAGTAAAAATTAGGGTAACGACCCTAATTTGTGCGATTGGATGTGAATCGCAACGAGGTCATGCAGACGCTTGAAGCAGCGCGCGCCGCCCTTCAGGTGCTTGCGATGGTGGCGGGGCGCCCGGCTGCCTAAGCTCCAGCCTGCCATTGCCGCACTGTTTCCAGCGGCCAGACCAGCATCAGCACGTTGAGCGTCAGGTTGTCGCGGATGAAGTAGAGCGTGAACAGCTCGAGGAACACCGCCAGCGCAACACTGCCCCAGGGCGGCAGCTTGCTCGCCAGCCAGAAGCCGAACACCATGAAGCTGATGTCGGACAGCGAGTTGATAACGCTGTCGCCCTCATAGCCATAGCTTACCGTCACCGCGCGGTAACGGTCGATGATCACCGGCGAGTTTTCGAGCAGTTCCCAGAATGACTCGAACGCCACTGCGATCGGCAGGGCCCAACTGACGGGCTTTCCTCCGAACAGCTTCCACTTGCGCCACAGCAGCCAGGCGAAGAAATAGAACAACAGTCCATGGATCAGATGGCTGGCGCTATACCAGTCGGACAGGTGCTGGCTGTTTTCGGACGACTGCACCACGCCCCACCACAGCTTGACCGTGCCGCACTTGCAGATCGGCGTGCGGCCCATCGCCAGCAGCCCCGCTCCGGTGGCGAGCATCACGCCCAGCGCGGTCAGCGCCCCGCGGCGATCGGGCATGAGGGCGGACCGCTCTCCGCTCACCGAGGCTCCTCGACCGGGGGCGCGTCTGCCTCCACGCCCAGCGCGCGCTGCATGTACAGCGTATCGAGCCAACGCGCATGCTTGCGGCCGGTCGCAACCAGAACCCCGGCGTCGGCAAAACCGCAAGCCGCATGAAGTCGCCGCGAGGCTGGCTCGGCCCCGCCGATCACCGCGATCATCTGGCGAAACCCGGCGCGCTCGGCCTGGACCAGCAACAAGGCCAGCAAGGCACGACCGATGCCTTCTCCTCGCCGGTCATTGCGGACATAGACTGAATTCTCGCACGTAAAGCGGTATGCCGAACGAGGCCGGAACTGGGTGGCGTAGGCAAAGCCGAGCAGCTCGTCCCCGTCACCCCGCGCCACCAGCCAAGGCCCGCCAGCGGCCGCGACGGTGGCGAATCGCTCCGCCATTTCCGCTTCATCGGGCGGTTCGAGCTCATAGGTCGCGGTGCCGTGGATCACGTGATGGGCATAGATCGCCGTGATTTCAGGCACATCGTCAGGGGTCGCAGGTTCGATCCTCATGGACATTGATCATGCCTGATCTGCACGGCTTCGCCAAGGGCGTTGCATCGCCGCATCGGGTGGCTACAACCCCCGGCAATGACTCTCCAGAAGCCCCTTCCGGGAACCAAGCGCGCCTGCGTGATCGGCGCGGGGCTTTCCGGCCTGGCCCTGGCGATCCGGCTCCAGGCCGCGGGTATTCAGACCCTTGTGGTCGAGGCGCGCTCCGCCCCGGGCGGCATGGCGACGAGCGAGCGGCGTGACGGTTTCACCTTCTGTTCCGGACCAACGGCGCTGGCCGACCGCAACGCGATCGACGAGTTGTGGGCGCTGTGTGGCACGACGGTCGAGCATGACTTGCCCTTGCTGCCGGTCGAGCCACTGTCCCGCTTTTCTTGGCCTGACGGCGGCACTTTCGATCTGACCGTCGACGACGCCGTGCTGACCCGCGAGATTGCGCGGATCGCGCCGGGGGACCTGGCCGGCTACGATGAATACCTGCGTGTGGCGCGTGCCATTCTGTCCGATTTCCGCGCCCGTCCCGGGCCGGCGCCCTTTGCAGGTCCGCGCGACCTTGCCCTGGCCATGCCGCTGCTCGCCAGACACCAGGCATGGCGCACGCTGGCGTCGCTGATCGCCCACCACATCAAGAGCGAGCGCCTGCGCGAGGTGCTGGCAGTTCCCGCGCTGATGGGGGGAGCCAACCCCTATTCCGCCAGCGCCCTGCTCGCCGCCGATCATGCGCGCGAACGGGCCGGACTGTGGTGGCCAGAAGGCGGGATCGGACTTCTCGCGGAAAAGCTGGCGGGGCGCTTTGCCGCCCTTGGCGGAACGATCCGGCTCAACGATCCGGTGGTTCACGTTCACGCCATGGGCAACCGCGCGCACGAGGTCGAAACGCAGAGCGGCTGGCGTGATCGCTTTTCCGCCATCGCCAGCACCGCCGACCGCGATCATACCTGGCGCGACCTGCTCGGCGGAACGTCGCGCGGCGCGGAGCTTGCCGCCCGTACCCGCCGCCTGCGCCACGCGCCCGGGCTGTTCACCGTCCACTTCGCGCTCGAAGGAACCTGGCCGGGGATTCCGCATCGCATGGTCCTGTTCGGTCCGCGTTTTCGTGCGCTGATCGACGACATCTATGAACACGGCGTGTTGCCCCAGGACCAGATGATCTGGCTGGGCCATCCCAGCGTCACCGATCCCACGCTCGCTCCGCCGGGCAAGAGCGTGTTTCAGGCAGGCGTTCCCGTTCCCAATCTCGGCCAGTTGCCGATCGACTGGGAAGCGGTGGGGCCGATGCTCGAACGGCGCGTTCTGGCGGAGATCGGTCGACGGCTGGTGCCGGACATCGAGGACCGGCTGATCGTCCATTTCCACACCACGCCGCGCGACCTGGCGTTGGAATTCAACGCGGCGCGCGGCACCGGCTTCGGGATTGACCCGCCGCCGCTCTATCGCGGCTGGCAGGGCGAGGTGATCCGTGACAAGGCCTTTGCCAACGTTTACCTCGCGGGTGTGGCGGCGGCGCCGGGCGGTGGGCTGACCGGCGCGCTCGCCGCGGCGCGGACTTGCGCGACCACCATGCTGGAGGATCTTTCGTGAGGCGCCTTGCTGTCTATTGCGGTTCCGCCACTCCTGCCGATCCGCGCTACGTCGCTCTGGCGCGCGAGGTTGGCGCGGAACTGGCGCGGCGGGGGATCGGCATCGTCTATGGCGGCGGCCGGCTGGGTCTGATGGGCGCGGTGGCCAGCGGCGCGCTCGACGCCGGGGGCGAGGTGATCGGCGTGATCCCCGAGGCGCTGGTTTCGGGCGAGGTCGCCAACCACGATTGCACTGAACTGCGCATCGTATCGACCATGCACCAGCGCAAGGCCGCCTTCACCGACCTGTCCGACGGCTTCCTGACCATCCCCGGCGGGGTCGGAACCATGGATGAGCTGTGGGAAGCGGTAAGCTGGGCGCAGCTTGGCTATCACTCCAAGCCGGTCGGCCTGCTCAACGCCTTTGGCTTCTACGACCATCTGATCGCCTTCAACCACCACATGATCGAAACCGGCTTCATCCGTCCGGCCCATCAGGGAATCCTGATCGCCGAGCCCGAACTCGACCTGCTCCTCGCCCGCATGGAGGCGCATGAGCCGCACACCCCGATTTTCGGGATGAAGGGCAGCGACCTCTAGCATTTCGCGGGGCGGGCGCGATGTTGCCAGCCTTGCGCGAAAGCCCTAGGGGCACCGGCACCGCATGTGCTTTGGCAGGCTCGGCACGCGCGGATGGGGAAGCCCATGATCCCACGATCCGCTCGTCCCGAGCCTGCCAGTGGACGCGCGCAAGGTTGCTGGCATGCATTCCTATCCCAAACCCGCGCTCGCGCTTGTCGAGGAAATGGCCGCCGCTGCGGCAGCCGACCCGTCGCGCGCGATTGCGTTCCAGGGCGCGCCGGGATGCAACGGCCACCGCGCCGCGCTCGAGTATGATCCTGCCTGCCTGCCGCTCCCCTGCTTCAGCTTCGAGGACGCGATCGACGCGGTGCGCGAGGGCCGGGCCGACCGGGCGATCATCCCGATCGAGAATTCGCAGCACGGGCGGGTCGCTGATATTCATTTCCTGCTTCCTGAAAGCGGACTGTTCATCACCGGCGAGCATTTCGTGCCGATCACCTACGCGCTGATGGCGCTGCCCAGTGAGAGCGGTGGGGATGGAGCGTTTTCCGCCGCCTATTCGCATCCCCAGGCACTCGGCCAGACCCGCCACTACCTGCGCGAGCGGGCAATCGTGCCGATGTCCTATGCCGATACCGCCGGGGCGGCAGCCTATGTCGCTGAAATGGGCGATCCGCTGGCCTGCGCGATCGCGCCGCCGATCGCGGCCGGGCTTTATGGTCTGAGGATCGTGGCCGAGGGGATCGAGGACGCGCCCGACAATACCACCCGCTTCGTCGTGCTTTCACGCAAGCCGCTCGACCTTGCCGCTCTTGCCGGGCAGCCAACGCTGACCACCATCGTCTATGAGGTGAGGAACCAGCCCGCGGCGCTCTACAAGGCGCTTGGCGGGTTCGCCACCAATGGCATCAACATGACCAAGCTGGAAAGCTACCAGCGTGGAGCCAGCTTTGCCGCGACGACCTTCTATCAGGATTTCGTCGGCGCGCCCGGCGATCCGGCGGTGGACCGGGCGATCGAGGAACTGGCGTTTCACAGCAAGGAGCTTCGAATCCTCGGCACCTATCCGCTCGAACGGGAGCGCGGTTAACTTCTGATTCGTCTTGCCCGTTACTTGCGGGACAAGGCTTGGCGTGCAATCACTTGCCGCGTGCTACTGTCCATCCCGGCCATTCAAGGTGCTGAAGCTGCCGGGGATGCCGCGCAGGACTGGCAGGCCGTCCATGCCGATCAGTCGATCCAGTACCGCCCGCTCTCCCGGGTGATTGTGCCCCCGCAGCAGGAACCGGCCTGGCTCAAGGTGCTGCGCGAACTGCTCGAACCGATTGGCAAGGCGCTGGGCATGTCGTGGCCGACGCTGAAATGGCTGGCGCTGGCGCTGGCGGTGGCCGGGGTACTCTACGTCGCGTGGCGGCTGAGCGAGCCATGGCGCGAGCGGGTGGGGCGCACCGGTGCGAAGGCCGAACCTGAATGGACCCCTGATCGCGAGACGGCGCTGGCCCTGCTCGAAGATGCCGACCGGCTCGCCGCCGAGGGCCGCTATGACGAAGCGACGCACCTCCTCCTTCAACGCAGCGTCCAGCAGATCGCCACGGCGCGGCCGGACTGGGTCCACCCGGCCAGCACCGCGCGCGAGATCGCAGCGATCGGCGCCCTGCCCGGTGCGGCGCGGCAGGCCTTCGCGGTGATCGCAGGCCGGGTTGAAACCAGCCTGTTCGCCCTGCGCGCGCTTGACGCGGGTGATTGGCGGGCGGCCCGATCCGCCTACGCCGATTTTGCGCTGCAACGCTTGCCCGAGGTCGTTCCCGCATGAGCGGCGAGGACAGCCATGCCAACCCCTTCTCCCCGCGCGTTGCGCTGGCGCTGGTTGTGGTCGGCGTGGCGGCGTTCTTTGCATTGCTGTGGCTGATCGGATCGGGGCTGAGCGACCGTCAGGCCAACAACGGTGGGTCGCACGCCGCGGCCAAGGGGCTGACCGGCTTTGCCGCGTTCCATCAGTACCTCGGCAGGCGCGGCTGGCAGGTTTCGCTGGTCAAGTCGCGCGGGGCGCTGGCCCAGCCCGGCGTACTCGTGCTCACGCCGCCTGCGCAGACCGACACCAAACAGCTCAATCATGTAGTTGAACGCCGCCGAAACGCTGGACCAACCGTGGTGGTCGTGCCCAAGTGGACAGCCTATCCTATCCCCAGGCTGCGCCCCGAAGTCCGTGACGGATGGGTCGAGCTTGCCGGGCAGAACGTGGCCGATTGGAAAGGCTTCTACGACGACATCGCCCTGTCGCTCGACAAGGCGCGCACGCGCAAAGCGCGAACGAGCTGGGCGGGCGCTGACCAGGCCGGCACCTTGCCCGACGCCGCCCCGGTGCTGTCCGGCGCCGGACCGCGGTTGGTCCCGCTGGTCGAGGCGACGGGCAGCGGGCGGATTCTGGCAGCCTACATTGCAGATGGCGGTGACTATCCGCGTCTGCGCGCACTTGCCTCCCGCGCCGAGCCGGATCGCAATGACGGGGGCATGGCCGTTTACCGCTATCCGGTCATCTTCGTGTTCGAGCCCGACCTGATCGACAACTATGGCTTCAACAGCCCCGCCAACGCCGCGGTGGGCGAACGGATCCTTTCCGCCGCGCTAAACGGTGAGGACAGAAAGGTTTCCTTCGACCTTACCTTCAATGGATTTGGCCGTTCGCGCAGCCTGCTCAGCCTTGCGTTCCAGCCGCCCTTCCTCGCCGCCACGCTATGCCTGATGCTTGCCGCGCTGGTGCTGGGATGGCGGGCGTTCAACCGTTTTGGCCCGCCGCTGGCCGCCACACGGGCACTGGCTTTCGGCAAGCGGGCACTGGTTTCCAACACCGCCGGACTGATCCGCCGCGCCGGACGCCTGCACCTGATCGGCGCGCCCTATGCCGATGCCGCGCGCGATCGGCTGGCGCGGGCGCTTGCCCTGCCGCACCGGCTTGACCCGGCCCAGACCGAGGCGGCGATCGACCGCGCCCTGGCCAGTCGGGCACCGGATTCGCCCTCATTCGCCGCCACCGCCGCAACCCTGCGCGCGGCACGGCGGCCAACCGACATGCTGCGCGCTGCGCGCACCCTTCATTCGCTGGAAAGGACCCTGACGAAATGAGCGCTCCCGAAATGTCCCTCGCGCAAGTCGGCGATCTGGCGCAGGCGATTCGCACCGAGGTGGGCAAGGCCGTGGTTGGTCAGGCCGAGGTGGTCGACGCCCTGCTGGTCGCGCTGTTCGCGCAAGGGCACGTCCTCCTCGAAGGCCCTCCGGGAACGGCAAAGACCTTCCTCGCGCAATGCTTCGCCACCGCCGTCGGGCTGGACTTCGGACGCATCCAGTTCACGCCGGACCTGATGCCGGGCGACATTCTTGGCTCCAACCTGTTCAACTTCCAGACCAGCCAGTTCACCCTCACGCGCGGACCTATCTTCTGCGACCTGCTGCTGGCTGACGAAATCAACCGCACCCCGCCCAAGACCCAGGCCGCCCTGCTCGAAGCGATGCAGGAACGGCGCGTCACGCTCGATGGCACCGCGCATCCGCTGTCTGCCAACTTCCTGGTGGTGGCGACGCAGAACCCGATCGAAAGCCAGGGGGTCTATCCCCTGCCTGAAGCCCAGCTCGATCGCTTCCTGTTCAAGGTGTTGGTGCCCTATCCCAGCCTTGAGGAGGAGACCCGCATCGTCACCGCCTTTGGCCAGCGCGCCGGGCCGCAGCGCCCCGCGGACCTGGGCCTTGGAGCCGTGACCGATGCCGCCGCGATTGCCGCCGCTGCGCGCTCTGTGAAGGGCGTTACCCTGGCCGACAGCGTCACCGACTATATCGTGCGCCTGATCCGCGCCACGCGCGACAGCGCCGACCTTGGCTCGGGCGCGAGCCCACGCGCCGCCGTGCTGCTCGCCAATGCCGCCCGCGCCCGCGCCGCGCTTGACGGGCGCGATTTCGTCCTGCCCGATGACGTCAAGGCGCTCGCCGCGCCCGTCCTGCGCCACCGCCTGCTGCTGTCGCCCGCTGCCGAGATCGAAGGCAAGCAGGTCGAGGCACTGGTCGCCGATCTTGTCGAGGCGACCGAGGCGCCAAGGTAGGGGACGGGACCCGTGGCGCGCGTGGCCTCCCGCCTCATCCCCACTTCGCGCGCGGCGGCGCTGGTAGTTTGCGCGGCCCCCGTGGCGCTGCTGATCGCCGCGCTGGCGCCCGAAGCATGGGTGATCGCCCCGATCATCGGTGCGCTTGTCGTCGCCCTGATCCTGGTCGACGCCGCGCTCGCCGGACGCCTTGAGGACCTCCACGTTTCGGTTCCGGCCGATGTCGAGGTTGGCAGCACGGGCCATGTCCTTGTCGAGGCCGCCTTTGCGGGGGGGCAGCGGGGCCGGGTCGAATGCGCAGTGGGGGGCGATGCCCGCCTGCTGCCCGGCGGCCGGGCCGAACGGGCGCTCCACCGCCTTGATGACGCGCATTGGGAAGTGCCTATCGCCTTCACTCCCACCCGGCGCGGAACCGGGGCAGTCGACCGGGTGTGGTTGCGCTGGACCGGGCCGCTGGGCCTCGGCGCGCGACAGGCGGAGCGCGGGCAGGGGCTGCCGGTGCGGGTCTGGCCCAACCTTGCGCTGGTCCGCTCGCCCACGCTCCAGGCCTTCCTCAAGGACTCGCAGTTCGGGCTTATCGCCCGGCGGATTCGCGGCGAGGGGACCATGTTCGAAGCGCTGGCTGAGTATCAACCGGGCATGGACCGCCGCCGGATCGACTGGAAGGCCAGCGCCCGCCACAGCCACCTCTACGCCAAGGAGATGGAGGCCGAGCGCAACAACCAGATCGTGTTCGCCTTCGACTGCGGCCAGGCGATGTGCGAGCCGGTCGCCGGCCCGAATGATACGATGACGCGGATCGACCGGGCGGTTTCGGCGGCGCTGGCGACGGCCTATGTAGCGCTGAAGGGCGGGGACCGCGTGGCGCTGTTCGGCTTTGCGGCCCGGCCCGAGGTGTTCACGCCCTTCGTAACCGACGCCCGCGATTTTCCCCGCCTGCAAAGCGCCGCCGCCGGGCTCGACTACCACGCCCAGGAGCCGAATTTCACTCTGGCGCTGGCGACGCTGGCCGGGCGGCTCAAGCGGCGCAGCCTGATCGTGGTGTTTTCCGACTTCACCGATCCGACCAGCGCCGAACTTATGATCGAATCGATCGGTCGGCTGACGGCGCGCCACCTGATCCTGTTCGTTACCATGGCCGATGGCGAGCTGGACGGCATGGCCACCGCCGCGCCGAACGATTTGCAGGACCTGGCGATGGCCGCCACCGCCGATGCGCTGCTGCGCCAGCGCGCGCTGGTCCTGTCGCGCCTGCGCCAGCTTGGGGTCGATGTGATCGAGGCGCCCCATGACCGGATCGGGATGCGCTTGATCGACGCTTATCTTGCGATCAAGCGCAAGGGAGCGATCGGATGAGGGGGAGGGGCGCCTGATGGCGATGTTCGGACTGTTCGGAGGCAGGCCCACCGCAAGCGACGCCGCGGTCGAGGCGGCGGCGCTGCGATCCGACCGCTTCCGGCAGGAGCGCGAGGGCGATTGGACCCGGCTGGAAACGATCGTCGCGAAGATGGAATCGGGCCGCATTCGTCGCCTGTCCGACGCCGACGTGCTGGCCCTGCCCGAGCTTTACCGCACCGTCGCATCGAGCCTGTCGGTGGCGCGCGAAACCTCGCTCGACGCGGCGACGCTCGCCTACCTTGAGGGATTGGTGCAGCGCGCATGGTTCCAGGTCTATGGCCCGCGCGTGACGCTGTGGGGCTGGTTGCGGCGCTTCTTCGGCGGGGAGTGGAGCCGGTCGGTCCGCATGCTGTGGCCCGAACTCGGCGCCGCACTGGCGTTGATGGTCGCGGGCACCGTGGTTGGCTGGCTGCTGGTTGCCGGTGATCAGGACTGGTACTTCTCGCTGGTTCCCACCGACTTTCTAGACGTCCGCGTTCCGGGCGCGACCCGCCAGGCGCTGAGGGCCACGCTGTTCGATAGTTCGACGCACGACGGCCTGTCGATCTTCGCCACCTATCTGTTCAGCCACAACGCGGGAATAGCGATCCTGTGCTTTGCCCTGGGCTTCGCCTTCGGAGTGCCGCCGCTGTTGCTGCTGGTCCAGAACACCGCGACCCTTGGTGCGATGCTGTGGCTGTTCCACAGCAAGGGGCTCACCTATGATTTCGTCGGCTGGTTGTCGATCCACGGCACCACCGAGCTGTTCGCGATCCTGATCGCCGGGGCGGCAGGCCTGCATGTCGGGCGGTCGATGGCCTTTCCCGGCAAACGCTCGGTGATCGAGGCCGCGGCCGAGGCCGGGCAGCGCGCGGCCGTGGTCATGGCGGGCGTGGTGCTGATGCTTGTCTGCGCTGGCCTCCTCGAAGGGCTGGGCCGCCAGCTCATCCAGAGTACGCCGACGCGGTACACGATCGGCTATGGAATGCTGGCCTTCTGGCTGGTCTATTTCTTCGCGTTCCGACGCAATCCCCAGGGGAGCGAGACGGCATGAGCGTGCTGGCCCTGCCCAGGCGTTCAGACCGGAGGCGCACGCTGGTCACGCCGGAGGGGATCGCCTTGCCGATCACTCTCGCCAGCCGCTCGACCCGGCTTGGCGCACTGCTGATCGACCTGGGGATCATGTTCCTCTCCATTCTGATCGTCACCCTGGTCCTGGCCTATGGCGGGATGAGGCTGTGGGGAGACAAGAGCGGGAACGACGGGGTCAAGGAAGGCGTCCAATTCCTGATCATCGCCTGGCTGGTCCTGGTCTGGCTGACGCGCTACGCCTATTTCCTCGCCTTCGAGCTTGGCCCGCGCGGCGCGACACCGGGCAAGCGGTTGACCGGAATTCGCATTGCCGCGCGCAGCGGCGGGCGGCTCACCGTGGAGATGGTGCTTGCCCGAAACCTGCTGCGCGACATCGAGATATTCCTGCCGCTGCAACTGGTCGTCACCGCGCAGGGGATCGAGGGGACCGACTATGGCGCGTTGATGGCCGGGCTGTGGTTCCTGCTGTTTGCCTTGTTCCCGCTGTTCAACCGGGACCGCCTGCGCGCCGGGGATATCATCGCCGGAACCTGGGTGATCGAAGCACCCCGCCGCAAGCTGGAGGCGGTGATGTCGATCAGCGAGACCGCGAATCATGGCACCAGCCGCACCACTGGCGCCAGCTATCGCTTCGGCGATGCCGAACTGGCGGTCTATGGCGAGTTCGAGCTTCAGACGCTGGAGCGCGTGCTGCGCGAGAACCGCCCGGAGGCGCTCGCCGCGGTGCATGAGGCGATCTGCCGCAAGATCGGGTGGCATCCCGGCGCAGGCGATGAGCGCGCCTTCCTTGAAGCCTACTACACCCAACTCCGCGCCCGGCTGGAATCGGGCATGAGGATGGGGCGGCGCAAGGCCGACAAGCACACGCCCGGCACGGGCTGACCCGCGCCGGGACACGATCCGGCCGTTACTTGCGGAAGTTGAGCGCCTGCCAGAGCTGGGAGCCGGTGACGTGGCGGAACTTCGCCCGTTCGCCCGATGCCGCCTCCATTTGCGAGTCGGTCATCTTCATATGCTGGCGAAACATTTCCTCGCGCTTCTCGCTCTCTTCGCCGCTGGGCATTGCCTTGAAGCTGACGATCAGGATCAGGTCGGGTTCACCGGGGCGCTTGTTGACGTTGGCGAGTACCTGGTAGTTGTCGATCCAGCCCTGCGACTTCGCGAAGTCCTGGTTCGCCCGCCACACCGAAGCGAGGAACTTGGCATAGTCAAGGAAATGCCCGTCATCGATGGTGACGGTGCTAACATCGCTGTAGTCACCAGCCACGAACGGGTTTTCCTGCGCCGGCGCCGGTGTGGCGTAGGCAAGCGCAATTGACGCGGCCAGCATGGCCGCCCTGCGGAAAGTCAACATTGCCAGGTCCTCCTGCTTGGGCAAGGCCGGCCGGACATTCCGGCGGTCCTTGCGCGCCCCGTGCGGAGGCTGGCGACCTCGTTAACTCGGCCTTCCAGGCATCAGGGCGGAGCGGAACCTAGGCTTCTGGCAGGTGGAGTCAAAAGGAAATGCGGGCCGCTCGACCACGCTGCTTGAACTACCCGGAAACGCGGGGCAAATACGGGCCATGAGGCAAGGATTTACCGTCATCGAGGATGATCTGACCGGGAAGGAGATCATCGATCTGCTGCGGTTGCATCTTGATGAGATGCACCAGTGGTCGCCGCCGGAAAGCGTCCATGCCATGCCGGTCGAGCGGCTGCGTGCGGCGGATGTCACCTTCTATTCGGCATGGGATGGCGGTCGCCTGGCGGCGTGCGGGGCGATCAGGCATCTTGACGACACCCACGGCGAACTGAAGTCGATGCGCGCCCATCCCGACTATCGCGGCAAGGGCG
>JAGWUU010000029.1 GCA_028868335.1 Sphingomonadales bacterium
CGAGGAAATGGCCGCCAAGCTGCGTGCCGCGGTAGATTCGGGCGAATACGCCACCACCAGCGAAGTCGTGCGGGAGGCGCTGCGCGATTGGGACGATCACCAGGAACGGCGCCAGGCCGCGCTTGCCCGGCTTCGGGCCGAGATCGACAAGGGGTTGGAAGGGCCGTTCCTTCCCGCGGAAGAAGTTTTTGAAGACTTGCGCAATTTTGTCCGTGAACGGGTGGCGTTCTACAAAAGCGATGATAAATGACCATACTGGTCCTGGCGCGGCAGGCGCAGACAGATCTTCGCGACATTGCCGACTATATCGCCCGTGACAATCCTGACCGTGCCGTCTCGTTCGTTGACGAGTTGTTGGCTGCGATGGAATTGATCCGCGAACGGCCGACCAGCTTTCGCCTTCGATCTGAATGGCGCGCGAATTTGCGCTCGTCAGTTTACCACGGTTATCAGATCATCTTTCAAATCAGCGGCAATCGGGTGGAAATTGCAAGGGTCCTTCACGGCTCGCGCGACATTCCATCCCAGCTTTAGGTTGTTATAATGAACGTCTCCGAAGCCGTCGCCACCCGCCGTTCGATCCGTGCGTTCCTTGACAGGCCGGTCGATACCGCCGTTCTGCGGCGCGTATTGGAAAAGGCGCAGAATTCGCCGTCTGGCGGCAACACCCAACCGTGGAACGCCGCCTTGCTGACCGGGGAACCGCTGGCCCGCCTGCTCGCTCACGTAGCCCAGGTCGTGCCGCAGGGACGCGCCGCCTTTGCGCCCGAATACAACGTCTATCCGCCCGAGCTTGAGGGCCGCTATGAAACCAGCCGGTTCGGCGTGGGCGAGGCGCTCTATGCCGCGCTCGCCATTCCGCGCGAGGACAAGGCCTCGCGGCTGATGTGGTTCGCGCGCAATTTCCAGGCCTTCGGCGCGCCGGTGCTGATGCTGATCCATACCCCGCGCTACATGGGGCCGCCGCAGTGGGCGGACATCGGCATGTGGCTCCAGACCGTGGCGCTGCTGCTGCGCGAGGAGGGGCTGGATAGCTGCATGCAGGAGGCCTGGGCGGTCTATCAAAAGCAGATCCGCGAATGCGTCGAGATCCCCGAGGATCACATCTTCTTCTGCGGCATGGCGATCGGCTGGGGCGACCGCGAGGCCGAGGTCAACCGCTTCCCGGTGCCGCGGGTCGGGCTTGACGATTCGGTGAGGTGGGAAGGGTTCTGAGCGGCACGTCGGGGAACCGCGGGCCGCGTCGACAGGAGGTTGCGCTACCGCGCCTGCGATCCCCGCTTGCGCGGGGATGACGAGAGAGGCAAAGCGCACCCCCATGACCGATATCCCGCTCAAACTGTTCAACAGCCTGACCCGCCAGCTTGAAGTGTTCCAGCCCGTCCATCCGGGCGAGGCGCGCGTCTATACCTGCGGGCCGACGGTCTATAACTACCCGCACATCGGCAACATGCGCGCCTATGTCTTTGCCGATGTGCTGGGCCGCACGTTGAGCTTCAAGGGCTATGACCTTACCCATGTCATCAACATCACCGATGTCGGCCACCTGACCGATGACGCCGATGCGGGTGAGGACAAGATGGAGAAGATGGCGGCCCAGCGCGCGCAGTCGATCTGGGACATTGCCCGCCACTATACCGAAGCCTATTGGGCCGACATCAAGGCGCTCAATATCCGCCAGCCGGCGCGCTGGACCATTGCCACCGAGTATGTTCCCGCGATGATCGACTTCGCCAAGGGCATCGCCGAACGGCACTGCTACGAGCTGGACAGCGGCCTCTATTTCGACGTCTCGACCGTGGCCGATTACGGCCGCCTGGCCCGCGCCCACACTGACGAGGGCGAAGGGCGGATCGAGACGGTCGAGGGCAAGCGCAACGCCGCCGACTTCGCGATCTGGCGCAAGACTCCGCCGGGCGAGACGCGCCAGATGGAGTGGGATTCGCCGTGGGGCCGGGGCGCGCCGGGCTGGCACCTCGAATGCTCGGTGATGAGCGGGGCGGTGCTGGGCTTTCCCTTCGACATCCACACCGGCGGGATCGACCACCGCGAGATCCACCACCCGAACGAGATCGCGCAGAACCAGGCGCACTGCTGCACCAACGGGCTGGACGTTGCCGCCAATTCCGGCGCCAACATCTGGATGCACAACAACTTCCTGGTCGAACGCAGCGGCAAGATGAGCAAAAGCGCGGGCGAGTTCCTCCGGCTGCAACTGCTGATCGACAAGGGCTATCACCCGCTCGCCTACCGGATGCTGTGCCTCCAGGCGCATTACCGCTCGGAGCTGGAATTCAGTTGGGAAGGGCTGGGGGCGGCGCTGGTTCGGCTGAAGCGGTTGGTGATGGCGGTGGAAGCCCTCAAGACCCGGCATGCTGAACTTGTTTCAGCATCCATCGCGCCTTCGGATACGGCGACGGGCGAGAAGTTTGCTCCATTTCTCGAGCGGTTCGGTGGCGCGGTTTCCGACGATCTTAACACCGCGATCGCTCTGACTGCGCTGGAAGAGGTGATCGCAATCAAGAAGGTCGATGCAGGCGATAAACTGGCGGTGATTGCGGCGATGGACACCATCCTTGGCCTCGATCTCCTGACCCTCACCCGCGCGGACTTGCGTATCCGCCCCAAGGTCGCGACCATCACCGAGGCCGAAATCGACGCCACCCTTGCCCTGCGCAAGGAAGCCCGCGCCGCCAAGGACTTCGCCACCTCTGACCGCCTGCGCGACGAACTCGCCGCCCAAGGCGTCGAGGTGATGGACGGCGATTCGCTCGGCTGGGACTGGAAGCTGGGCGAGTGAAGCTCTGGCGCCTGACCCGCGCGCCCTACGTGGCGCTAGACGGGAAGGGCGCGGAACTGCACGGCGCGCGCTATGCGCCGCCGGGGCGTCCGGTGGTCAGCCTGGCGAGCGAGGCCGGGCTCGCGGTGCTGGTGGCGCTTCGTTATCATCTGCCCGCTCTGGATGAGGCGCCGGAAGATCTTGTCCTCGGCTGGACCGAGGTTGACGCGGTGCCCCTGCGCATTCCCGATACGGAGGATGACGCCGTTCGCCATCACATTGGCGAGTGGCTCGAATCGCGCCGTTCCCTCCTCGCGGCGATCCGCTCGAAAGTCCTGCCCGAGGCGGATGTGATCTACCTCAACCCCCACCATCCCGATGCGGGAAGCATTCCGCCACTCACCACGCGGCCGTTCAACTTTGCCGAATGCCTCCACCGCCCGCCGATGCTGGATGCCTTTCGCGGTTAGAGCCGGGCCCAGCATCCGCGACTGCCTCGATCCACATCTTCCTCTGGCATCCCCAGGGTGAGTGGGGCGGAAGTCATGGCCTTCCGCCCCAGCGGCATTCACACTTCGTCGAGAAGCAACAGCTCAACCTCCACTTCCAGCTTCGGTTCGGGCAGTGCCGTGTGAACCATGGCGACCACCGCCGCATCGGCGACAAGCTTGTGGGGCAGGGCGAATTCATGGTCCGGCACAGCCTCGGCATAACGCTCACCGGCGGCGACGGCTTCGGCTCCGCTAAAGCTCAGCAGCACGGCATGGCGCTGGCCTGTAAAGGTGACGCTGGCCCACGGGCGCTCGCTGTGGCGCACCAGTTCGGCGCTGCCCCCGGCAAGGCGCAGCAGGGCGGAGAGCAGCGACATCCATGGGCGATGCAATGGCGCGCGCGAGGCGCGAGCAGGAAGGTTGTGGAGGAGTTCGGGATCACTGAACATGAGGGGTCTCGCGATAAATGTTCATGAAATGTTCTATACGTCTTTCCGTGGCGAAACGCGGCGTGCGGCCGTTGCGCAGATCCTGCACGAAGCGCGGATCGTGCGCGGCGAGCCGCCCGAACTTGGTCCACGGCATTCCGGTTTCGCGCAGGAAGCGCTCGATCCGGGTTATCAGCATTGCATCGACCCCCTTTTGTCTGGTGATTCGCTCAAGGAATAATCCTTTCATCCTCGGCGAAATCCTACTTGTCTAGGAAATTTCCTTCGTGTAAGAAAATTTCATGGTTACGCTTTCCCCCGCCGATACGACGGTCCGCACAACGCTGCTGCATCTGGCGCGCGCGCGCGGCACAAGCCTGGCCAAGCTATCGGAACTGCTTGGCCGCAATCCCAGTTATCTTCAGCAGTTCGTAGGGCGCGGCAGTCCGCGCAAGCTGGAGGAGAACGATCGCCGTATCCTCGCCCGGTTCTTCGGGGTGAAGGAAAGCGAGCTTGGCGCGCCAGAGGATAATTCCTTTGTAGTCGCGCAGGGCAAACGCGGCGAATGGTGTGACGTGCCGCGCCTCGCGCTTGGCGCCTCGGCCGGGCCGGGCGCGCTGGCGGGAGAGGAGGCGGCGATTGGCGCCTTCCGGTTCTCGAACCGCTGGCTGCGCGAACAGGGGCTGGACCCGGCGCACCTCTCGGCGATCCGGGTCGAGGGCGATTCGATGGAGGGCACGTTGCGCGATGGAGACGAGATCCTGGTCGATCGCACCCCGCGCCCATTGCGCGATGGCATCCATGTCGTCCGTGCCGGTGACGCCCTGCTGGTCAAACGCCTCGACATTGCCCAGCCGGGCAAGGTCGTGCTGGTCAGCGACAACCCGGCTTACCGTCCGATCGAACTCTTGCCCGAAGAAGTGCAGGTGGTCGGCCGGGTAGTGTGGAAAAGTGGAAGGCTTTAGGCTGGGACGATGATTACCGAGATCGAGGACTTCTTTGCCAAGGGTTGCGGGCGTTGCGA
Organism: Sphingomonadales bacterium; assembly: GCA_028868335.1. Taxonomy (GTDB): domain Bacteria; phylum Pseudomonadota; class Alphaproteobacteria; order Sphingomonadales; family Sphingomonadaceae; genus Novosphingobium. The sequence continues at coordinate 4,723 of JAGWUU010000029.1, forward strand.
GCGGTTCGACACGGCTGATTGCTCTGCTCGCAGGTGGAGTGAAGGATTGGCCGTGCTGCGCGGGATTTGCCGTGATGCTGGGCTGACCGAGACGGTCAAATGGGGCCATCCGTGCTATATGCACGCCGGCCGCAATGTCGCGCTGATCGGGGCCGTGCGTGGCGATTTCCGGCTCAACTTCTTCCATGCGGCACTGCTGGCGGATCGCGAAGGCGTACTCGAACGGCAGGGGCCGAACACGCAGAACCCGGATTCGATGCGCTTCACCGAAAATTCCCAGCCCGGCCGGATGCAGGCCACAATCACGACCTATCTCAAAGAAGCTATGGACTACGCCGAGGCAGGGGTCCTGCCCGATAAAAAGGCGGCTGTGGTCGACATGCCCGAAGAACTGGTCGAGGCGCTCGATTGCGATGGTGAACTGGCCGAGGCTTTTGCCGAGCTGACTCCCGGACGCCAGCGCAGCTATGCGATCAACCTCAACGCGGCCAAGACTTCCACGACGCGGCTGGCGCGGATCGCAAAATTCCGCGGGCACATCTTGGCGGGGAAGGGCGCGAACGAACGCTAGGCGGGCCGCGATGTCCTACACCCGCAAGGGTGGTAATTGCGGTTCCGCTCTTTGACTTCGCGGAATTCAACGAATCACCATGGTCACAATGCTGCTGCCCAAAGTGACCCAGAAAAAGCGCTATGTGTCACCTTAATCCGCGTAATACATTGATAATGAAATGAATACTGCCGAACAGGGTGTCACCTTTTCCCGGCCAGCCGATTCCGTCCATTTTACGGTTGCCCAATACCCGTCAGCTTCCCATCTTTGCAGCCATGACCGAACAGACCGAACCCCCGCTGCGCGTCGGGATCATTCCCGTTACTCCGCTTGAGCAGAACTGCTCGTTGATCTGGTGCACGCGGACCATGCGGGGGGCGCTGGTCGATCCGGGCGGGGATCTCGACAAGCTCAAGGCGGCCGTCGCCAGGACCGGGGTGACGATCGAGAAGCTGCTCGTCACGCACGGCCACCTGGATCACTGCGGGCAGGCAGGGATTCTGGCCAAGGAACTGGGCGTTCCGATCGAGGGGCCGCACGAGGACGACCGCTTCTGGATCGCCCAGCTCGATGACGACGGCAAGCGCTGGGGGATGCACGCCGAAACCTTCGAGCCGGATCGCTGGCTCAGCGATGGCGACACGGTGACGGTGGGCGAACAGACCTTGCAGGTGATCCATTGCCCCGGCCACACCCCCGGCCATGTGGTGTTCTATACGCCCGAGGGGCACCTGGCGATCGTCGGCGACGTGCTGTTCTCAGGCTCGATCGGGCGGACCGATTTTCCGCGCGGCAACCACCAGCAACTAATTGATTCGATCACGAAGAAGCTGTGGCCGCTGGGCAATGACGTTACCTTTATTCCCGGCCATGGGCCGACCAGCACCTTTGGCCGGGAACGTCAGGTCAACGGTTTTGTCAGCGACTATGCGCTGAGCTGAGGGTTCAGATTCGGCCGAGTACCACCAGCACCGCAGCGACGACCAGGACCAGGTGGGTCAGCATGGTGGTCATCACCCCGATCCGGCGGCCCACGGCGAATGTGGTTCCGTCCATCCCCAGTCCGTGCGCCACACGACCGACCATGTAGATCGCCCCGACGATCGGCAGCCAAGAACCGCCCTTGCCGGCCAGTTCCAGCCCGCCGATCAGGAACAGCACCCAGGGCGTGTTCTCGACAAAGTTGAGCTGGGCGCGCATCCGCCGTTCGAGCAGATCGTTGCCGCCGGTGCCCACGCTGATCCCGGCCTTGGCGCGGACCTGGCCACAGCGCAGCGCCAACCAGAAGTTGATGAGCGCCGCGGCAGCGGCCAGTGAAAGGGTCGTGGTAAGCAGCATCGGATTCTCCCCCGTTGGTGTTGTGGGTGAAATAGGGGACGGTGAAGCTTGCAACGCGCGCCAAATTCGCTATAGGCGCGCCTTCGCAGCCGACCGGCCCCAGGGCCCAATGCGGCCTTGGTAATCGACAAAAGACAATTCAGGAACAGGTGCCGCAATGGCTGTCCCCAAGAGAAAAACCTCGCCCTCACGCCGGGGCATGCGCCGCAGCCATGACGCGCTGAAGGTCGAAGCGTTCCACGAATGCCCCAATTGTGGCGAGCTGAAGCGTCCGCACAACCTGTGCACCGCTTGCGGCCACTATAACGGGCGCGAGATCATCGCGGTCGGGCTCTAAGCCCTTTACCGGAGATTGCGCACATGAGCCTGCCGCGTATCGCCGTTGATGCGATGGGCGGCGATGAAGGCGTGCGCGTGATGATCGAAGGGGCTGCTCTGGCCCGCCGTCGGCACGATCGCTTCAAGTTCCTGCTGGTCGGGGATCAGGAGCGAATCAAGGCGGCGCTCGAAGATCATCCGAATCTGCGAGCCGCTTCGGAAATTCTTCATTCGTCTGACGTCGTCGCTGGTGACGAGAGGCCCACACAGGCGCTGCGTCGGGCCAAGACCACGTCAATGGGCATGGCGATCAACGCGGTGAAGACCGGCGCCGCCGGAGCTGCGGTTTCTGCCGGAAACACTGGCGCTCTCATGGCGATGAGCAAGCTGGCGCTCCGCACCATGCCGGGGATCGACCGGCCCGCGTTGTCCGCCCTGCTGCCGACGCTTGGCGACAATGATCTCGTCATGCTCGACCTTGGCGCCAACACGGAATGCGATGCCCGCAATCTGGTGCAGTTCGCGATCATGGGCGCGGCCTATTCGCGCATCGCGACCGGGCGCGATACGCCCCGTGTGCGGTTGCTCAATATCGGGACCGAGGAAACCAAGGGCACCGAGGATCTTCAGGTCGCTGCGGCACAGCTCAAGGAAGCGGCCGATGGACTTTCGCTGTCGTTCGACGGCTTCGTTGAAGCAGACAAGCTGGGGCGCGGCGATGTGGACGTGGTGGTGACAGATGGCTTTTCAGGTAACATCGCCCTGAAGGCGGTTGAAGGGACGGCGCGCTTCGTCGCTGACTTGTTGCGCCGCAGCTTTGCCTCATCGTTGCGCTCGAAGTTCGGCTTCCTGATTTCGCGACCGGCGACCGAGCTTCTCAAGCACCACCTCGATCCCAACAACCACAACGGGGCGGTTTTTCTCGGGCTGAACGGGATAGTGGTGAAAAGCCACGGCTCGGCCAGCGCGTTGGGAGTGGCCAACGCCGTCGCGGTGACTGCCCGGCTGCTTGAGCACAATCTTACCGAGCGAATCATGGCAGACCTTGAAAGGCTGGGCGGAAATCACCTGCGGCGCACTGCGCGGGCTGCCGAATGACCCGGCGTTCGGTTTTGATCGGCACAGGCTCGGCCCTGCCGCGCCGCGCGGTGAGCAACGCGGAACTGGCGGCGAAGGTCGACACGAGCGACGAATGGATCGTCGAGCGGACGGGCATCCGTAATCGCTACCTCTGCGGCGACGATGAGAACACCGGTACTCTGGCAACGGCGGCGGCCAAGGCGGCAATCGAGGCGGCGGGAATAGAGGGCGCCACTATCGGTCTGATCGTGCTCGCCACGGCCACCCCGAACCAGACATTCCCGGCCACCGCAACCATCGTGCAGGACGCGCTGGGCTGCAACGGCGGCATCGCCTTTGATGTGTCGGCCGTCTGCTCGGGCTTTCTCTATGCACTGAGCATTGCCGATTCGATGCTGAAGGCTGGAATGGCTCAGCGGGCATTGGTGATTGGCGCGGAAACCTTCAGTCGCATTCTCGACTGGGAGGATCGCACCACCTGCGTTCTGTTCGGAGATGGGGCCGGGGCGATTGTGCTTGAGGCGCAGGATGTTGCCGATGATGGAGCAGGCATTCTCGCGAATCGGCTCCATGCCGACGGGGCGCACAATGAACTGCTCTATGTCGATGGCGGTCCCGGCACGACAGCGACGGTTGGCCACGTGCGGATGAAGGGACGCGAGGTGTTCCGTCATGCCGTGGTGAATCTGGCCGAAGTCATGGGTGAAGTGCTTGAGGATGTTGGCCTTTCCACGTCGGACATTGACTGGGTCGTGCCGCATCAGGCCAACCAGCGCATCCTTGACGCCACCGCCAAGAAACTGGGGCTTCCGCCGGAACGGGTTGTAGTGACGGTTGATCGCCACGCCAACACGTCCGCCGCTTCAGTTCCGCTTGCGCTTGATACCGCGGTGCGTGACGGGCGGATCAAGGCGGGCGATCTTGTCGTTCTGGAAGCGATGGGCGGTGGCTTCACCTGGGGTGCAAGTTTGATTCGTATTTGAGCATGGCTCGCTAACTCACAGTTTTATTGCGCTTCTGTTGCAATCTCCCAGCTTTGCGCTATTCTCGGCTTCGTAGGTCGCGCCACACTTTGGGAAGGAGCTTGATGCGCTCCATGACTACGCTTACGAGGGCCGACCTGGCCGAAGCCTTGAACCGGAAGCTGGGGCTTTCGCGTTCTGAATCTCTAACCATGGTGGAATCGATTCTCTCGCATATGTGCGATGCTCTCGCACAAGGGGAAAACGTCAAGATTTCCGGATTCGGCACCTTTCTGCTGCGCGACAAAGGGCAGCGGATCGGTCGCAACCCCAAGACCGGGGTGGAAGTGCCGATCACACCGCGCCGGGTAATGACCTTTCGCGCCAGTCAGATGCTCAAAGACAGGATCGCGAAGGGATGAGCCTGGGGGATTCCTTGCCCGGTCCGGCCTCCGGATTTGCCGATGGCAAGGATCCCGAGGCCCTGCGCACGATTGGTGAGGTAGCGAAAGCGCTGGGAATCCGTCAGCACGTCCTGCGTTATTGGGAAGAACAGTTTCCCATGCTCAAGCCGCTTAAGCGCAGCGGCGGGCGACGCTATTACCGTCCAGAGGATGTACGGCTGGTAGAGACGATCGACCGGCTGGTACATCGCGAAGGGTACACGTTGAAGGGTGCCAAGAAGGCGCTGAACGCAGGCAAGACGACGTCTGGCGGTGCAGCGCCTACGCCTGTACCCGCCGAAACGTCTGTCGTGGCTGGCGGGGCTGTTTCGTCGCCGTCATTTGCTTTGCGCGCCCGGCTGATCGCCCTGCGCACCACGTTGGTAAACGCGCTTCACGACGGGTGATCCGTGCAACCTCTCGCCAAGACAGAGGTGAGCGGCTAGTCTCGATTCGTTACGGGAGCGAGACATATTATGACTCAAGCATATGATGCCGACTTGGCGATGCTGATCAACGGCAGTTGGAAACTCGGCGAAGGGCGCGACCTTTTTCCGGTGGTCGATCCTGCGCGGGGAGAAACCATCGCCGAGGTGCCGCTGGCCACTCCGGCCGATCTCGACGAGGCGTTGGACGCCGCCGACAAGGGCTTCGCGCTATGGCGGGCAACTCCGGCGGACCAGCGCGCGGCGGTGCTGCACAAGGCCGCCTCGTTGCTGCGCGAGCGGGTCGAACCGATCGCCCGCCTGCTGACCCAGGAGCAGGGCAAGCCGTTGGCCGAAGCGCGTGGCGAAGTGGCGAGCAGCGCTCAGCTTTTTGACTGGGCGGCAGAGGAAGCAACCCGGATTTACGGCCGCGTGCTGGTCCGCCCGACTGGTCAACGTTCGCTGGTGATCAAGCAGCCGGTTGGTCCAGTCGCCGCGTTCAGCCCGTGGAATTTTCCGGTTTACCTGATGGCCAAGAAACTCGCCCCGGCGCTGGCCGTGGGCTGCTCGGTCATCGCCAAGCCTCCCGAGGAGACGCCTGGCTGCACCGGAGCGCTGATGCGCTGCCTTACGGACGCTGGCCTGCCAGCCGGCGTGGCGCAGCTCGTCCATGGCGTGCCGGACATGGTCAGCCGTCACCTCATCGCCAGCCCGGTGATCCGCAAGGTCAGCTTCACCGGCTCGATCCCGGTCGGCAAACACCTGATGAGGCTCGCCGCCGACGGGGTAAAGCGCATCACCATGGAACTGGGCGGCCATGCGCCTGTGCTGGTGTTTGACGATTGCGATCTGGAAAAGACGCTCGACATGGTGGTGCCGCAGAAGTTCCGCAATGCCGGGCAGGTCTGCGTCAGCCCGACGCGGTTCTACGTGCAGGAAGGCATCTACGACCGTTTCATCGAAGGCTTCGCGGCCCGTACTGCCGGAGTAAAGACCGGGCACGGGCTGGATGCGGATACGAAGATGGGCCCGCTCGCCAACGTCCGCCGCCCTGATGCCATCGCCGCGCTGGTCGAGGATGCGGCATCCAAGGGCGCCAAGGTCATGGCTGGTGGCCGCCGTGGCAACGAAGGGTTCTTCTTCCAGCCGACGCTGCTGGCCGACGTGCCCGACACGGCCAACATCATGAACAACGAGCCGTTCGGCCCGGTAGCCGTCGCGGCGCCGTTCACCACGCTGGACGACGCGATCGCCAAGGCCAACCGCCTCCCCTACGGCCTCGCTGCTTTCGCTTTCACCGAGAACATGCGCCAGGCCAACCTGCTCGGCGATGCGATCGAAAGCGGGATGGTCGGGATCAACACTTTCGCCATCAGCGTTGCCGATGCGCCGTTTGGCGGCATCAAGGAATCGGGCTTTGGCAGCGAGGGCGGCATCGAAGGGATCGACAGCTACCTCGCGACCAAGGCGATCCACCAGGCGTAGGGGATCCAGGGGCGACCGTTACCCGGTTGGAACGTCACTCTGGCCGGACACCTGAACGGGGTGTCCGGCCGCCTCCCTGAAAATATTACCTAAAATCAAAAGGTTGAATGACGATCTGTCAACCGGGGGCGGACACCTGTGTCCGGCTATTTTCACCATATAATCAATATCTTGTTCGGAATAAGGTGACACATTTCCTGTTTTCGAGGGGAATGCACGATCGCGCATTTTAAGACCATCAAAGAACCGACGGCATTGTGACGGTTCCGGCCCGAGTAGGAAACCGCGCGAGCGGCTTCCCGCCGCCTGCGCCTGTTTCGAACGGAAAGGTTTACGCCAGTTCAGGGCCCAGCGCGGGATCGAGATCGCGCGGCCGGATCAGGTGGACCAGACGGGCGCACTTGTCGGTCAGGTCTGCCCAGGAATCGATCGCGAGTTCGAGTACGGCAAAGCTGGCGGTAGGAAACTTCACCTCGACGATGTCGCGCAACGGGCTTGATCCGTCATCGGGGACGAGATCGAAGATCAGGTCCTCCAGTCCGGGGTTGTGGCCGACCATAAGGATCGAGTGGAAGGCATTGTCCTGCTCGCGCAGCAGGTCGGCCAGGGTCGCGCTGCTGGCAAGATAGATGCGCCGATCCCAGTTTACCGCGATCGGGCGGCCCGCCGCCTCCGCCGCGATTTCGATCGTTTCGGCGCAGCGCACCGCGGGGCTGGCGACCACGTGATTCCACTGCTCGCCATGATCGCGAATGTGCTGGCCCATCAGCGCCGCGCCCTTGCGCCCGCGCTCATTGAGGGGGCGGTCGAAATCGCGGGCACGGGGATCGTGCCAGTCAGACTTGGCGTGGCGGAACAGGCCGAGAAGTTTCAAGCGGGATTCTCGCGTTTTACGGAGGCTCCAAAAGCACCGGAAGCGACCCGTTGTAAAGCCTCGTCCAGTGTCAGGCGCGTTACCGGCGTGCCTTCGGGGAAGGCCGACAGCAGGCGGCTGGGGAAGGCGGCGGAGAGGACGACGAAATGCCCGTGATCCTCGCGGCTGCGGATCAGGCGACCGAAGGCCTGGGCGAGGCGAGCGCGAATGATCGCGTCGTCATAGCTTGCGCCGTTCCCGGCGAGGCGGCGAGCGCGATGGAGGATCGAGGGCTTGGGCCACGGCACCTGCTCCATCACCACCAGCCGCAGCGAATGGCCGGGCACGTCCACCCCGTCGCGCAAGGCGTCGGTGCCGAGCAGCGAAGCGCGCGGATCGTCGCGGAAGATGTCGACCAGCGTGCCGGTGTCGATCGGATCGACATGCTGGGCATAGAGCGGCAACCCGCCGCGGGCGAGGCGGTCGGCGATCCGGCCGTGAACCGCGCGCAACCGCCGGATCGCAGTGAACAGCCCCAGCGCACCGCCCTGCGATGCCTCGATCAACCGGCCATAGGCGCCCGCCAGTGCGGCCAGGTCGCCCTTCGTCACGTCGGTAACGATCAGCACTTCGGCCTGGGTGGCGTAGTCGAACGGGCTGGCAAAGCTTGACAGGCGCGGGGTGAGGCCAAGGACATCCGCGCCGCTGCGCCCGATCGCGCCCTGCCACCCGTCATCGGTTCCATCCCTGAGCGTGGCCGAGGTAATCATCACCCCATGCGCAGGTTCGAGCACGGTGCGCGCGAAGGGCTTCATCGGATCGAGCCAGCGGCGATGAATGCCGACGTCAAATTCCCGCGCCTCGGCGCGCTCGACTGCGAGCCAGTCGACGAATTCGGGATCGGCCGGACCGCCAAGCCGGTTGAGCAGCGCTTCCCACGCCGCCAGCAGGTCGATCCGCCAGGCAAGCGAGTGGCGCGCGCCTTCGATCCGGGCGCGACCCGCGCCATCGAGCCAATCGGGCGGTTCGGACAGGATCGCCTCGAGCCGGACGCCAAGCCGGATCAGCGGACCGCGCAGTTCGGCCAGCGCGGCTTGGGCGGCTCCAGCGCGTTCGATGAAATCGCCGTCAAGCTGTGCTGCTTCCGTCTCCAGCCCATAACCGGCCTCCTGCCCGCCGCTCTCATCGCGGGCGTAAACGCAGGCGCGCACGGCGGCGAGCAGTTCCTCGATAGGGCCGGAGGGCGTGTTGTCTCCCAGTCGTTGCAGCCATCCGTCGCCGGGCAATGCCTCGGCGGCATGGCGCGCGGCGGCGATCGCCTTGCCGCCTGCCTCGTCATAGCTGGCAACGTCGGCCAGCCGCGCCGAGAGGCCGCGCCGCCGGCCCTTCGATCCGCGTTCGGGTCCGATCACCCAGCGGCGCAGTTCGATCGTCTCCGCCCCGGTCAGCGCGGCGGCGAAGGTTGAATCCGCTGCCTCGAAAACATGATGGCCCTCGTCGAACACGATCCGGGTCGGGCGCTGTGCGGCATCCCTGCCGCGCGCGGCGTTGACCATGACGAGGGCGTGGTTGGCAATCACCAGATCCGCCTGGGCAGAGGCGCGCGCGGCGCGCTCGATGAAGCATTTGCGGTAGTGCGGACAGCCGGCATAGACGCATTCGCCACGCCGGTCGGTCAGCGCCGCAACGCCGCGCTGACGGAACAGGGTGCCGAGCCAGCCGGGTAGATCGCCGCCGATCATGTCGCCGTCCTGGCTGAAGGCGGCCCAGCGCGCCACGAGTTGCGCGAGGGTCGCGGCCCGGCCGGAAAATCCGCCCTGGAGCGCGTCCTCGAGATTGAGCAGGCACAGGTAGTTCTCGCGCCCCTTGCGCACCACTACCGGGCGCGAGCCGTCGGCGCGTCGATCACCCCAGGCGCGGCGGCTTTCGCGGCGAAGCTGGCGTTGCAGCGCCTTGGTATAGGTGGAGACCCAGACCGTTCCGCCCGACTGTTCGGCCCACACCGAGGCGGGGGCGAGATAGCCCAGCGTCTTGCCGATCCCGGTTCCGGCCTGGGCCAGCAGCAGGTGCGGCTGGCCCTCGGCGCGGCGCGGGAAGAAGGCGTGGGCGGCCTCTTCGGCATAGGCGCGTTGGGCCGGGCGCTCCTCCGCGCCGTTGCCGGTCAGCGTTGCGAGGCGACTGGCAACCTCGGCCTCATCGATGATCGCCTGGGCTGGCTGCGGTCGCTCGGGCGCATCGTCCCATTCGGGCAGGCGAGCGAACAGCCATCGTTCTGCCCTGTCCGGGCGGGTGAGGCGCGGGGTCAGCAGCGCGGCCCACGGCCAGCGTTGGCGGGTGAGGTTCTGGAGCGCGGTCCAGGCGCCTTCACGCTCGGCCCAGTCGGGTGTCTGGCACCGCGACAGCAATATTTCCGCAGCCTGCTGCAACAGCGCTGGCACGGCATCGTCGCTCGCCGGTTCGGGCAGGTCGAGCGCGTGGGCCAGCCCTTTGGGCGTCGGCACCACGAACCGCGCCGGATGGACGAAGGCGAACAGCTCCAGCAGATCGAGCCCCGAGAGATCCGGGTAACCCAGCCGCGTGGCCACCAGCGGGGCGTTGAGCAGCAGCAGCGGTGTATCGGCGGCGGCGACGATCGCATCGCCCTTTGCCACCCCGCGCGTCGTCCCGCCGCCGTCGCGCAACCAGCAGCCGCCGTGGCTGGCGTGGAGCGCGGGGAGGGGCAGGGCGTCGGGCGTCACCAGGCGGTTCTGGCGGGCATGGAACGAAATGTAAACATGGCCGGAACGCGCTCAGCGACAACGCGGATAAACCCGGAAAATCGTATGTAATCCCCCAAAACAGGAGTAGCAATGCGCGCAGCGGGCCGCGACTCGCCTTTGTTCCCAGGCAGTAAACTTCCGGGGGCTTCCCAATGATCCTGAAAATATTTTCTTCGCATTGATTTTGCGTTGTTTTCAGAGAATCCTGAGGAGATCGGCCATGAAAGCTGTTACAGTTGCCTGTACCGCCGTTTACTTGATGTTCGGTGCAAATATCGCGCAAGCGCAAAGCTTTACATTTGAAGCGACTTCCGCTGCGCCGGTCACGGTTGGCGGCCCTGATGCGCGGGGCAATCCGATCGTTGGCGCCTACTGGACGGGAACCAGTGCGGTGACGTCGGCCGACGGCAAGAAGACCGTCGACAAGTATTCCTGCGTCAGCACCACGCAGCCGGCCAACGCCAAGATCTTCGACGTCCACACGATCTGCGACGCCGCCAATTCCGAAGGGTCCTACTCGGCGGTCTTTGGCTGCCAGTTCCTCTCCAAGGACATGCAAAGCATGGGCTGCGTCGGCGGCCTTACTGGCCGGACCGGGCGCTACGCCGGAATGGGCGGTGGCATTACCTTCGTCGGCAGGTCTGGCAACGGGTCCGGGACCGGGTCCTGGACCAAGATGAGCAATTGAGCTGCGGCATCGCGGGCCGGAAAGCCCGACCCGCGATGCTCCCTTGGGCCTGACCCTCGATCCGCGATTGACCGCACTGGCTCGCCGGTCCAGCCTTGACCCATGCCGAATCCCCGACGCGATGCCTTGATCGCCCGCCTGCCCAAGGCCGAGCTTCACCTTCACATCGAGGGATCGCTGGAGCCGGAAATGCTGTTCGCCCTTGCCGCGCGCAACGGTGTGGCGATCCCCTTTGGCTCGGCGGAGGAAGTGCGGGCGGCCTACGATTTCTCCAACCTCCAGGATTTCCTCGACATTTATTACCAGGGCATGGGCGTCCTGCTGCACGAGCAGGATTTCTTCGACCTGACCTGGGCCTACCTCCGGCGCGCGGCGGCGGATAATGTCCGGCACGTCGAGATATTCTTCGATCCGCAGGGCCACACCGAACGGGGCATCGCCTTCGAAACGGTGCTGGACGGGATCGAGCGGGCGTTGAAGCAGGGCGAGGTCGAACTTGGCATCAGCTATCGGCTGATCATGTGCTTCCTGCGCCATCTGAGCGAGGAGGATGCCGGGATGACACTCGATCAGGCCGTGCCGCACCTCGGCCGGATCCACGGTGTCGGGCTTGATTCGTCCGAGGTTGGCCACCCGCCCGCCAGGTTTGAACGGGTATTCGCGAGGGCGCGATCGCTGGGGCTTCACGTTACCGCTCACGCCGGGGAGGAAGGGCCGCCAGCATATGTCCGCGAGGCGCTGGACCTGCTGAAAGTCGAGCGGATCGACCACGGTAATCGCGCGCTTGAGGACCCGGCACTGGTCGAGCGGCTGGTGAGCGAGGGCATGACGCTGACCGTCTGTCCGTTGTCCAACCTGCGGCTCTGCGTGATCGGGGACATGGCCGACAGTCCGGTCAGGCGGATGCTGGACCTTGGGTTGAAGGCCACCGTGAATTCCGACGATCCGGCCTACTTCGGTGGCTACATCGGTGACAACTTCCGCGCCGTTGCCGAGGCGCTGGACCTGACCGCCGCGGAGATTGTCACCCTTGCTGAAAACAGCTTCACCGGCTCGTTCATGCCGATGGCCGACCAGATCGCCTATCTTGCCGAGATCGCCGAGGTGGCGCGTGATTGAAAAGACCTGGCTCACCGCTGACCGTCTGCTGGAGGACAGCTACCGCCTTGCCAACCAGATCGCCGAATCCGGCTTTCGTCCGACCCACATCGTCGGCATTTGGCGCGGCGGCGCGCCAGTGGGAATCGCTGTGCAGGAACTGCTGCAATACCGCGGGATCGAAAGCGATCACATCGCCATCCGTACGGCGAGCTATTCGGGCATCGACCAGCAGGACAAGGAAGTGCGGGTCTATGCGCTCGGCTACCTTGTCGATACGCTTAACCCCGAGGATCACCTGCTGGTTATCGATGATGTGTTCGATTCCGGCCGCTCGATAGAAGCGTTCCTGCGCGAGCTGGCGGCCCGTTGCCGCCACAACATGCCGCAGACCGTCCGGGTCGCCACCGTCTATTACAAGCCGAGCCGCAACCGCACAGCGCTGCGGCCCGACTACTATGTCCACGAAACCGAGGACTGGCTGGTCTTTCCCCACGAAATCTGCGGCCTGACCCGCGAGGAAATCCGCGCGCACAAGCCGGGAGCGGATTTGATCCTGGGACCGGACGACTGACTTCGCACTTGCGAAAACGGCGCAATCGCGCGAAGGCGCGCGGGCTATGACCGATGACGCACTGCTCGCCGCCGCACAGGTTTCCAAGGCTTGGCCCTT
>JAGWUU010000283.1 GCA_028868335.1 Sphingomonadales bacterium
GGCGAGAGTTTCGACTATGGCCCGTGGCGCTGGCTGCCGCGCTGGGACCCGTCGTTTACCGCCGCCTATTTCGACCACGCCGGGCTCTACGCCTTCGGTCGCCAGGCCGAGACACTGCACTGGAACTGCGGCCAGCTTGCCGTGGCGCTGCGCCTGCTGACCGAGGCCGAGCCGCTGATCGCCGCGCTCAACCGGTTCGGGCCGCTGTACCAGCAGGCCCTCGCCCGGCAGTTCGTATGGCGAATCGGGCTGGCCCCGCGCGGGTTCGAAGCGGACGGTGAACTGATTGCGCTTGCCGAACGCGCCATGCGCGACAGCGGGGTTTCACCCGACACCTTCTTCCACCGCCATCGCTTTGGCCGCAACGCTGACGGCGCCTTTGGCGAAGCTGTAGGCAAATACCAGTCCGTTGACCAACCCCATGAAATATGGGACGAATCGCAAACGCCATCGCTGGTAATCGATGAGGTCGAACGGATTTGGGCAGCGATTGCTGAACACGACGACTGGCATCCGTTGCAGGAATCGGTGGTGGCCATGCGGCGGTTGGGCGATGCTCTGGGAACACCTCCCGCAACATTTTCAAGGGACACCGGTTGACCAGTCCGAGCCACACCTTTCCATTCGCCTCGCCAACGGCTAAGGCGCAGCAGAGAACCGGGGTCGCTTCCGGTACAGACGGGGGCAGGACGGAATCTTGAGCGCGGCACAGATCATCTCTCACGAACCTGCGACCGGTGCGGAAATCTGGCGCGGACGGCGCAGCAATGTCGACGAGGTTGTCGCGCGCGCGCGCCGCGCCTGGCCAGCCTGGGCCGCGCAGCCACTCTCGACCCGGATGGAACTCGTCCGCCGTTTCGCCAATGAGGTGCGCAAGGACGGCGAAAAGCTCGCCACCCTGATCGCCCGCGAAACCGGCAAGCCGATGTGGGAGGCGCGCACCGAGGTCGAAAGCGTCATCAACAAGGTCGAGATTTCGATCCGTGCCTATGCCGAGCGAACTTCGCAGCGCAAGCTGGACAACGCCCTGCAAGGCACCGCGGCGCTGCGCCACAAGCCGCATGGGGTCATGGCGGTTCTCGGGCCGTACAATTTCCCGGCGCATCTGCCCAACGGCCATATCGTTCCCGCGCTGATCGCCGGAAACGCGATCGTCTTCAAGCCGAGCGAAAAGACCCCGGCGACCGGCGAACTGCTGTTGCAGTGCTTCCACCGCGCAGGCATTTCGGCTGCGGTGGTGCAATTGGTGATCGGCGGGGCCGAGGAAGGCCAGGCTCTCGTCGCGTCAGAGGGTATCGACGGGGTGCTGTTCACCGGATCGGCCCATGCGGGCATTGCGATCAACCGCAAGCTGGCGGCCCGTCCCGACAAGATCGTCGCGCTGGAAATGGGCGGCAACAATCCGATCGTGATGTGGGATACGCCCAAGGTCACCGATGCGGCGGCGCTGATCGTGCAGTCTGCCTTCACCAGCGCCGGCCAGCGCTGCACTGCCGCGCGGCGCCTGATCATCAAGGCGAGCATGTATGACGCGATTATCGGCGAGGCGAAGCGTCTGGCCGATCGCATTATCGTCGGCGCGCCATTCGACGAGCCTGCGCCGTTCATGGGCCCGGTGATCGACAACGCCGCGGCGGACGGCCTGACCGAAAGCTTCCTCTACCTGCTCAGTCACGGCGGCAAGGCGATCAAGCATCTGATCCGCCCGCGCGACGATCTGCCCTTCCTCTCGCCGGCGATCATCGACGTCACCGGGGTCAAGGATCGACCAGATGTCGAACTCTTCGGGCCCCTGCTGCAGGTTGTGCAAGTCAACGACTTCGACGAGGCAATTGCCGAGGCGAACTCCACGCGCTTCGGCCTTTCAGCCTCGCTGGTCGGCGGCACGCCCGCCGAATACAACCGCTTCTGGGCAAACATCCGCGCCGGGGTAATCAACTGGAACCGGCCGACCAACGGCGCGTCATCGGCTGCACCGTTTGGCGGCGTCGGGCTGTCTGGCAACCATCGTCCGAGCGCCTACTACGCGGCGGACTATTGCGCCTATCCGGTCGCCTCGACCGAGATGGAGCAGCCCCGCGCGATGATTGGCGTCGGCCTTCGCGAAGGCTGATTTCCGATTACATTCCGTTCGTTACGATAGTAATTTCGCTTAGCTTGTCATCTCGCTCGCGGCCAACGACGGCGTAGGCTGCGCCGCCTTTGCTCCCCTGTAGGATGTCGTCCGTATCTTCGCGGGTGCGCCTGACCGGAAGGCCCGCCGCCTTGGTGCGCGCGGCGTAAAAGGCAATCACGTCCCCAACCGCGACGGGCGTGCGAAAGCTCACGACCCTGAGCCTGCACCCGGCCTCATCGCTTCCCGTCGCCTCGCCGAGGTGGCCGCGCGGATAGACTTCAAACGGCGCAGTCAGCTTCGCGGCCCAAAGAGCGCTATAGCCAAGCCTGACCGAACACCCCCTGGCGCCGATGCCCAGCGCATCGGCCACGGCCGGTGCGGTCACGGCCCGCGCGAGGCGTGAGGACTTCAGGGTATCGGACGGACCGGGCGCGGGGGCGATCTTGCCCCCAGCAATTCCTTGCGCGGCAGCCTTGGCGGCATCGATCTCATCCTGGGAGTGGCGAATCGGGGGAATTTCGGCGCTCGCCGGCCCGCCCCCGGTCAGCGCCGCGCCGCCCTGGTTCTGGTTGACCAGATCGGGGTCGGCCATCAACGGATCGTTGAGCGCATCGCTGACCGCCGGATCGCGATCGGCATTGCGGCCTGCGGCGGCATCGTCACGGCTGCAGGAGATGAGGAAAAGAGAGGCAAGCAGCAACGGCCAGCGCACGGCCATGGTCGGAACGTCCCGGATCGAAAGGAAGGCGAGTCCTTCTGGCGCAAGTCCCCCGAAAGGTAAAGGAACGCCCCCGGTCGAAACCGGGGGCGTTCCCCGCAGCGCCACTGGTTTGCGACCCAGCGCTGCGAACCTCGTACCTAACGAGCCGCGGTGTGATATTGCCGGTGTTGCCCAAGCCCCTTGCGAATCACATCGATTGCACGAACGTCTTTAGATGGCGGTGCCTGAATGATTCGCAACACGATTGTCAGCTTGCCGAAGGGTTGCCGGACCTGCCCGCTGCCGCTAGCGGGGCGGACATGAAAGCGCAGCGTCAATCCCCACCGCGCGGCGGCCTGCCCTACGCCGTGGGTGCCTATGGCATCTGGGGACTGCTGCCGCTGTACCTTCGACTGGTGCACAGCGTACCGCCGGTGGAGTTCATTGCCTGGCGGATCCTGTGGACCTTGCCCTTCTGCCTCGCGCTGGTCTTGCTGATGCGGCAAGGCCGGAGTTTGCGCGGCGCCTTCGCCAATCGGCAGACCCTGATGCGGCTTACACTGAGCGCGACGCTGATCGGCGCAAACTGGACGATTTATGTCCTCGCGATCCAGGCGGGCCAGTTCTTCGCTGCCAGTCTCGGCTACTACATCAACCCCCTTGCAAACGTCCTGGCGGGAACGCTGTTCCTGGGTGAACGGCTTAGCGCGCGGCAGTGGGCCGCGGTGGCCCTGGCCGCGCTGGGTGTTTCGCTGCTCGCCTGGGACGCGCGCGACATGCTGTGGATCAGCCTG
>JAGWUU010000284.1 GCA_028868335.1 Sphingomonadales bacterium
GTATCCGGGAATGATGATGACCTTCTCAGCCTCGCCCAGCATATAGGCCGCGTCCTCGGCGCTGCCGCGCTTCCACGGGCGCTGTTCCTTGGCCTCGCCCGCCGCTGCCGCCTCGGCACCGAAGCCGCCGGCGATCACCGAAAGGAACCCGCGGTTCATCGCCTTGCACATGATGTACGACAGGATCGCGCCCGACGAGCCGACCAGCGCCCCGGTGATGATCATCGCGGTGTTGTGCAGCGTGAAGCCCATCGCCGCCGCCGCCCAGCCCGAGTACGAGTTGAGCATCGACACCACCACCGGCATGTCCGCTCCGCCGATCGGGATGATCAGCAGGAAGCCGATCAGGAACGACAGCGCGGTGACCGTGGCGATCACCCACAGGCTCTGGTCGGTAAGGAAATAGCCGGTGAGGCCAAGGATGCCGACCAGTGTGCCAAGGTTGATTACATGCCGCGCGGGCAACAGGATCGGCGCGCCGCTCATCTTGCCAGCGAGCTTGAGGAACGCGATCACCGAACCGGAAAACGTGATCGCGCCGATCGCGATGCCAAGGCCCATTTCGAGTCGGCTTTGCGGCATGATGAAATGTTCGGAGGCTGCAATGCCAAAGGCTTCGGGATTGAGATAGGCCGCCCAGCCGACCAGGACCGCCGCCATGCCGACGAGGCTGTGAAACGCCGCGACAAGCTGCGGCATGTCGGTCATCGCGATGCGCCGCGCAATGAAGAAGCCGATGCCGCCGCCGATCGCGATGGCGCCAACGATCTGCGCAAGCGTTACCAGATCATCAGAACTGGGCTGTGGCAGGAACCCGCCCGGCGGGACCGGCGCCTTGAGCAGCAGGGTCGTCGCAACGGCGATGGTCATGCCGATCATGCCATAGCGGTTGCCCGCGCGGCTGCTCGCCGGGCTGGACAGCCCGCGCAGCGCCAGAATGAACAGCACACCGGCGGCGAGGTAGGCCAGCGCGGCCCAGGCGGGGGTGGCGACGTGCTCCATCAGGCCTTGCCCTCACTCTTGGGCGCCGGGCGCTCCTTCTTCTTGTACATCGCCAACATCCGCGCCGTCACCGCGAAGCCGCCAAAGATGTTGACGCTCGCCAGCACCACGCCGATCAGCCCCAGCCACTTGGACGAAGCACTTCCCGCGGCAGCGGCCGCGATCAGCGCGCCGACGATGATCACCGAGGAGATCGCATTGGTCACCGCCATCAGCGGCGTATGCAGCGCCGGAGTGACGCTCCACACCACGTAATAGCCCACGAAACAGGCCATCACGAAGATCGAGAGAATCGAAATGAAGTCCATGTCTTAAGCCCCCAGCAGCCGTCCGTTGACGACCTTGCCATCCCTGGTCAGGCGCACCGCGTCGCCGATCTCTTCGTCGAGCACGGGCCTGCCCGCTTCCTTGTCCCAGAACGCGGAAAGGAAGTTGTACAGGTTGCGCGCGAACAACGCCGATGCATCAGCGGCAAGATGAGTCGCGGTGTTGGAATAGCCGATGATCTTGACCCCGTGGCTGATCACCACCTCGTCAGGCTTGGAGCCTTCGACATTGCCGCCCTGCGCCACCGCGAGATCGAAGATCACGCTGCCCGGCTTCATGGTCGCGATCTGAGCATCGGTGATCAGTCTCGGCGCAGCCTTGCCCGGGATCAGTGCAGTGGTGATGACGATGTCCTGCTTGGCGATGTGGCTCGATACCAGTTCGGCCTGGGCCTTCTGGTATTCTTCCGACATTTCCGAAGCATAGCCGCCCGCGCCCTCACCCTCGATGCCCTTGACGCTCTCAACGAAGATCGGTTTGGCGCCAAGCGACTGGATCTGCTCTTTCGTGGCCGAACGCACGTCGGTCGCCGAAACCTGCGCGCCGAGCCGTCGCGCGGTGGCGATCGCCTGAAGGCCGGCGACGCCCACGCCCATGACGAAACACTTGGCCGCAGTGACCGTGCCCGCCGCGGTCATCATCATCGGGAAAGCCCGGCCATACTGGCCCGCTGCCTCGATCACGGCTTTGTAGCCGGAAAGATTCGACTGGCTGGAAAGGATGTCCATGCTCTGCGCCCGGGTGATGCGCGGCATGAATTCCATCGCCAGCGCTTCGAATCCCCCCTTGGCGTAGTCATCGACGCGGCTGCGCTGGCCGAAGGGGTCAAGCCCGGCGACGATCCATGCCCCCGCGTTCGCGCCGTTGAGCGCTTTCGGGTCAGGCCCCTGCACGCCCAGCACGATGTCCGCGCCCTTGACCGCATCGCGCGAGATTTCCGCCCCGGCCGCAGCAAAGTCCGCATCGGCGATCGAGGCACCATCGCCCGCGCCGGGTTGGACAGCGACCGTAGCGCCCAAGGCGATGAATTTCTTGACCGTTTCCGGGCTTGCCGCGACGCGGCTTTCCCCGCTCGCGGTTTCCTTGAGTACCGCGATACGCATTGCCGAGGCCGCTCAGGCGATCAGGAAGATGACGAGCGCAGTGATCAGCACGACCACCACGATCCCCCACTTCATCATGTCGAGGAACCCGTGATAGGTTGAGACGTGCTGCTTGAGTTCCTGGCTGTTCGACATGTCCGGTATCCCCATTTATGGTGCGCCGCTGGCTGGCTTGCCGGATCGTCTATCGGCTGACTCCCCGCGGCTCAAGTGCCTAGTCGTCCAAACTCGACTAATTCGCAGCCTTAATCGGCTCTTTACTACCCTGCGTTATGCCCTTGCCCTGTGACCAGAGGGGCATACGGCAGAAAATGGCGGATTTCGAGCAGCTGACACTGATGCTGATCGATGATGAACCGGCTCAAAGCCGGCTCATCACCGCGCTGGCCGGACGCGAGGGCTGGCGCACGCTGGTCGTGCGCGATTCGGAAACGGCAATTGCCACGCTTGGCACCCGGCAGGGAATGCAACTCAACGCCATCGTTCTCGACCAGTGGGTGCCGGGCGACGATGCCTGCGATCTGATCGCCGAACTCAAGGCGCGCCGCCCTGCCCTTCCCATCCTCATGCTGACGACCAGCGCCTCGCCGTTGCTGGCTGTCGAGGCGATGCGAGCAGGCGCGACCGACTACCTGATCAAGCCGGTCGCGCCCGACCGCCTGATGCAGGCACTGCGCATGGCGACCACACGCGAAGCCCCGCGCGACGAGTTGCAGCCGCTTACCGAGAAGATGCCGTCCACGCCGGATTTCGATGCGATGATCGGTGCGGCGCCGACCTTCCGCGCCGCGCTGGCAGTGGCGGCCAAGGCAGCGCGCGGCCACGGCCCGGTGCTGATCGAAGGCGAGAGCGGCACCGGCAAGGAAATGCTCGTCCGCGCGATGCAAGCCGCCAGCCCGCGCGCCAAGCTGCCGTTTCGCCTGCTCAATATTGGCGGCATTCCCGCCAATTCGGTTGAATCCGCGCTGTTCGGGCATGAAAAGGGCGCCTTCCCCGGCGCATTCGATCGCCATGTCGGCGCGCTCCAGCATGCGGACGGCGGCACCCTCGCGCTCGACGAAATCGATCGCCTGCCAATCCACGTCCAGCAGCGGCTGCTCGAATCGATCCAGCGGGGCGACGTTCGCCCGATCGGGGCCCGCCATTCCTTCCGCGTCGACGTTCGCC
>JAGWUU010000285.1 GCA_028868335.1 Sphingomonadales bacterium
ACGAACATCCGGTCGCGCACGATCCCGGCATTGTTCACCACCACGTGCAGATCGCCGAAGGCGTCGAGCGCGGCCTGGACGATGCGGCCCGCCGCGTCCCAATCGGTGATGTCCTCGTAGTTGGCGATCGCCTTGCCGCCAGCGGCGACGATTTCCGCCACCACGCCGTCCGCGGCGCTGGTGTCGCGCCCTTCACCGTCGAGCGAGGTGCCGATGTCGTTGACCACCACATTCGCCCCTTCTGCGGCAAAGGCCAAGGCATAGGCGCGGCCCAGCCCACGCGCGGCGCCGGTGATGATGACGGTGCGGTTATCGCAGATGCCCACGGTGTTCTCCTTCAATTCTCTTGAGCCGGGACCGACAGCTTGAGATGCTGCGACAAGTCTCCGACGTAATCGATCAGCGAATAGTCGCGCGTGGCGAAACGCCAGCGCCCGTCCTCGCGCACGAAACTGTCATGATAGCGCCCGGTGCAGATCGGCTGCAGCGGCAGGATCTCGGTCTGCTGGAACACGGTATAGTAGCTGCGACTGGTGGCGGTTCCGGCCGCCTCGTCGACCTCGACGATGGCGTTGGTGACGACATGCTTGGTGCGCGGCGTGCCGCAGGGATAGACCCGCACCCAGTCGCGCCACTGGCCGACCAGATCAGCGCCGTCGATTTCTTGCCCGCCAGCCAGCTTGACCCGCGCCCCGGTGAAAAGCGCCGCCGCCCCCTCAAAATCGCCAGCATCGATCCGTTCCGCATAGAGATACAGCAGGTTGGTTATCGCGGTAGCCGCCGACACGATCGTTCCCTTACAGCCGTTCGATGATAGTGACGTTCGCCTGCCCGCCGCCTTCGCACATGGTCTGCAGACCATAGCGGCCGCCGGTGCGCTCAAGCGCATTCAGCAGCGTGGTCATCAGCCGCGCGCCGGTTGCGCCAAGCGGGTGGCCTAGAGCAATGGCACCGCCGTTCACATTGACCTTGTCGTGCGGGATACCGAGTTCCTTCATCCATGCCATCGGCACCGAGGCAAAGGCTTCGTTGCATTCGAACAGGTCGATGTCAGCCACGGTCATGCCCGCCTTGGCGAGCGCATGCTGCGTTGCCGGGATCGGCGCGGTGAGCATCCACACCGGATCGTCTGCGCGTACCGAGATGTGGTGGACCCGTGCACGCGGGCGCAGGTTATGCTCTTTGACCGCGCGTTCGCTGGCGACGAGCAGAGCCGCCGCGCCGTCGCAGTTCTGGCTGGCGACTCCCGCAGTGATCGCCCCGCCTTCCTGAACCGATCTGAGCGCTGCCAGCCCTTCCAGCGTCGTCGCGGGGCGGATCGTCTCGTCCGCGCTCAACCCGGCGAGCGGCGCGATCTCGCCCGCGAACCAGCCCGCATCGGTCGCCGCCTGCGCCCGCTGGTGGCTGGCGAGCGCGAATTGCTCCATCGCCTCGCGGCTAATGCCCCACTTGGCGGCGATCATTTCGGCCGACTTGATCTGATCGAGCAGGCCATCGCCATAGCGCGCGCGCCAGGCGGGCGATCCGGTGAAAGGATCGCCGAAGCCATAGGGCTGCCCGGCAAACATCGCGGCGGAGATCGGAATCGCGTTCATCGCCTGGCTACCGCCAGCGACGACCAGATCCTGCGTGCCGCTCATCACCCCCTGCGCGGCGAAGTGCAACGCCTGCTGGCTCGACCCGCACTGACGGTCGATGGTGGTGCCAGGCACGTGCTGCGGCATCCCGGCGCAAAGCCACACCGTGCGGCCGATGTCACCGGCCTGAGGACCGATGGTATCGCAGCACCCCCAGACCACGTCGTCGACAAGATTGGCATCGATCCCGGTACGCTCGATCAGTGCCTTGATCGGATGCGCGCCAAGGTCTGCCGGATGGACGTCGGCAAGGGTGCCCTTCTTGCGCCCGATCGGGGTGCGGACGGCGTCGACGATATAGGCTTCGGGCATGGTGTTCGTCCTTCAGGCGAAAGTGTGTTCGGGGCCAATCGGCAGCGCGCCGCCAAGCACGGCTTCGTCGACGCGGGCATAGTGATAGGCGCGACTGCCCCACGCACCGGCCAGCACCCAGGCGCGCTTCATCCAGAAATGCAGGTCAACCTCGTAGGTATAACCCATCGCACCGTGGACCTGGATCGCGGTTTCGGCGGTCAGCATGGCGGCATCGGTGGCTGCCATTTTAGCATGGCTGATATGGACCGGGGCGCTGTCCAGTCCGTCCTGCAGGGCGCTGGCCGCGCGCCACACCACCGGCTTGGCGAATTCGATCGCGACCGAGCACGAGGAAAGCTGGTGCTTCAGTCCCTGGAACGCCCCCACGGGCTGGCCAAACTGGGTGCGAACCTTGGCGTATTCCACCGCCTGGGAAAGCATCGCGTCGGCAATGCCGACCAGTTGTGCCGCGCTCATCAGCGCACCAAGGCTGAGCAGCAGCGGATCGTCTCCGGCATTGCCGGGCGCGGCAGCAAGGTTGCGCAGGGGATCGACGCTGGTTAGCGCCGGTCCGTCGCCATCGGCCAGCCACGGGTTGATCGCGTGGGGCAGCGCGATCCTCCGCTCCCCGGCAACCACCGCGTCCAGCCCATCGGCCTGCCCCAGCGCGACCAGCCACGGCACACCGACGAATGCGGTATCGACCAATGGCTCGGCCAGTCCAGCCCGGCCGCATTCGGCGGCGATCAGTGCGGCTTCGACCAGACCCATGCCGAGCCCGCCCTGGTTCTCGGGCACCAGGAGTCCGGTCAGGCCCATGTCAACCAACCCCCGCCAGATCGCAGGATCGCGGTTGCCCTGCTCGTCCAGCCGTCGCAGCACTTCCGGGCCGTGGGTGCCGGCCAGGTAATCGCGCACGCCTTCGGCAAGGGTCAACTGATCGTCGGTAAAGCGAAAATCCATGGCGTCGCCCTCCCTCAGCCGTTGCCGATGCGCGGCAAGCCGAGCAGGCGTTCCGCGATGATATTGCGCTGGACCTCGTTCGATCCGGCGTAGATCGGGCCGGAAAGCGAGAAGATGTAGCCTTCGAGCCACTGGTTGATGCGCCCGTCGTCGAACCGCTTCAGTTCCGCCGCCGCGCCAAGAAGGTGCATCGCGGTGCGGTGCATCGCCCGGTCAAGTTCGGACCAGAATATCTTGTTTAGACTGGCTTCGGCACCGATCTTGCCACCGGCCATGATCTTCGAGGCAACGGCATAGGTATTGTAGGCATATGCCTGCGCCGCGCCCCACGCCTGGACCACTGCTTCGCGCGCTCCGGGCGATGCGTTATCGGAGTGCTGGCGATAAAGTTCGACCAGACGGCGTGCCGTCGCCTGGAACCGCCCCGGCGAACGCAGCATCAATCCGCGTTCGAAACCCGCGGTCGCCATGGCCACGTTCCAGCCCTGTCCTTCGTCCGCCAGGCGATTTTCCACCGGCACCCGCACCTCGTCGAAGAACAGTTCGGCGAAGCCGGTGTCGCCATGGAGCTGGCGGATCGGGCGGCGGGTGATGCCGGGGCTGTTCAGGTCGAACAGGATGAAGGTCAGCCCCTTGTGGCGCT
>JAGWUU010000030.1 GCA_028868335.1 Sphingomonadales bacterium
GGACCGCCTCGGCGAGGACGTGGGCATAGTCGTGCCGGGCCAGCTCGAGCGCGTCGGCCTCGTCCCGCGCCGTCACCAGCGCCAGGTGCGCGTCGCCCGCGAAAGGCCGCGACAGGTCGACCAGTTCGCCGTCGACCCGCGCGGCCAACGCCGCCTTGGCGAGGCCCGGGCCGATCGCGGCGGCGACATCCGCCGGGGTCGATCCCGCCGGCATTTCGCGCGACGAACCATCGGGCAGGCTGATCTTGATGACTTCGGACATGCTGTACTCTCGAACGGTTTGGCGCGCTTTGGCACAAGCCGCCGCGCACCGGAAGGGGCGGCGCCGGATTTCAGCGAGTTCGGGAGGTGACGCCTGCCGCCCGAACCCGGACGGCGGTGCGCCTTGGCCGTCAGGCCGCAGCCACCCGCCCCGGGAGGTCCCGGGTTGTGGTGGTAGTCAGCGGAAAGGCACGGCGCTGCGTCATCGCTCGGCGAGATAGCGATGAAAGGTGAACAAGGCAACAAGTGCTGCCGGTTGGCTTTGCGGTCCGGCTGGGCCATGGATGGGGCATGACCCAAGCCTGCTTCCACGCCCTGCCAGATGGCCGCCGCATCGCGCACCGCTTCACTCCCGGCAGCGGTCCCGCGCTGGTGTTCCTGCCGGGTTACATGTCCGATATGGCCGGGAGCAAGGCGGCGGCGATGTTTGACTGGGCCGTGGCGCGGGGCCGCGCCTGCCTGTTGCTCGACTATTCGGGCTGCGGGGAAAGTCCCGGCGACTTTGCCGAGGGTTCGCTGAGCCGCTGGCGCGATGAGGTGCTGGCGTTGATCGCGGCGAAATGCCCCGGCGACGTCGTGCTGGTCGGCTCGTCGATGGGCGGGTGGCTGATGCTGCTGGTGGCGCTGACCGCGCCGGAGCGGGTGCGGGCGCTGGTCGGGATCGCCGCCGCGCCGGACTTTACCGAATGGGGCCATTCCGCCGCGCAGAAAGCCGAGCTGGCGGCCGGGCTGACCATTTTCGAAGGCAACCCCTATGGCCCGGAGCCGACCCCGACCCATCCGCTGTTCTGGCGCGACGGGCAGGCGCAGCGGTTGCTCGACGCGCCGATTGCCCTCGATTGCCCGGTCCGGCTGCTTCATGGCCAGGCCGATCCCGACGTGCCGTGGGAGCTTTCGCTCCGCCTTGCCGACGCTCTGCGTTCAGCCGACGTGCAGGTAACTCTGGTCAAGGACGGCGACCATCGCCTGTCGCGCGAACAGGACATCGCGCTGTTGCTGCGCATCCTCGCCGCGCTGGAGTGAAGTTCAGCCTGCCATGCCGTTCCCCCTCGTTCTCCTTCCGCTGCTCGCCCAGGTCGGCCCGACCGGCACCCAGATGCAGGCTCCGCTGGAACTGCCGAAGCGCAGGCCGGTGACTTCGGTGATCCGGTCCGTCTCCCCGGCGCTGCGTCAGGCAAGCCGGCTGGGCGATTGCCTTGCCCAGGCACGAACCGAACCGGCGGCCGCCGTCGCAACCGCCAATGCCTGGCGCAATTCCGCCAACGGCCCCGCCCGCGCCGAGGCCGAGCAGTGCCTTGGCATGGCGCTGTCCGGCCAGAATCAGTGGAGCGGCGCGGAGCAGGCGTTCCTGTCCGCGCGTGACGATTCGCTGGCGTCCGACAAGCTCAGCCGCGCCCGGTTCGGAGCGATGGCGGCCAATGCCGCGCTGGCCACCAATGCCAGCGAGCGAGCGCTCAGCCTGCTCGACGCGGCGCATGGCGATGCCCTGGGCGGCGGCGATACCCACCTCGCCGCCGAAGTCGCGATCGACCGGGCCCGCGCCCTCGTCATTCTCAAGCGTGACAGCGATGCGGTCGCATCGCTTGCCGAAGCGACCAATGGCGCGCCGGAAATCGGCACGGGCTGGCTGCTTTCCGCTACGCTCGCGCGGCGGCACGGTCGGCTGGCCGAGGCGCAGGCCGCGATCGAACACGCCGCGACCCTGCAACCGCTCGATCCCGAAACCGGGCTGGAGGCGGGGGTGATCGCGGTCCTTTCCGGCCACGACGAGGCGGCGCGCAAGAGCTGGCAATCGGTCGTCGCCTCGGCGCCAGACAGCGATTCGGCAAAAATCGCCAGGCAATACCTTGACCAACTGGGGCCTGCCGCCGCACCTTCCTCGCGGTGATTCCCCTTTCGGTCCTCGATCTGGTCCCCGTGCGCGAAGGTTCCGGCCCGGCCGAAGCCCTGGCGGAGACGGCGTTGCTCGCCCGGACGGCGGAAGCGGCTGGATACAAGCGCTTCTGGGTGGCCGAACATCACGCGATGGACGGGGTATCGGGCGGTGCGACCTCGGTGGTGCTGGCCCATGTCGGCAACGCAACTTCCACGATCCGCATCGGCGCGGGCGGGATCATGCTGCCCAACCACAACCCCTTCGTCATCGCCGAGCAGTTCGGCACGCTTGACGCGCTGTTTCCGGGTCGGGTCGACCTGGGGCTGGGCCGCGCACCGGGGGCGGACATGCGGATCGCCCAGGCCCTGCGACGCGATCTTGCCCGTGTGTCCGAACTGTTTCCGCAAGACGTGGTCGAGCTGCGAGCCCTGCTGACCGGAGAGCCGGACCTCGGCATTCGGGCCACGCCCGGCTTTGGTGCGCAAGTCGAAATGTGGATGCTCGGTTCCAGCCTGTTCGGCGCGCAACTCGCCGCCGCGCTCGGCCTGCCCTACGCCTTCGCCTCGCACTTCGCGCCGGACCTGCTCAATCAGGCGCTGGAGGTCTATCGGCGCCAGTTCCGCCCCTCTCCCGCGCTTGAACGGCCGCACGTCATGGTGGCGATGAACGTGATCGCCGCCGACAGCGACGAGGAGGCGACGCTGCTGTGCTCGTCGATGGACCAGAGCTTCGTGGCGCTGCGCAGCGGCAACCCCGGCAAGCTGCAACCGCCCGTGCCCGGATACCGCCAGACCCTGCCGCCATCGGCGTTGGCCATGCTTGAACACATGCGCCAGGTCAGCGCGATCGGCGCGCCGCAGACCGTTGCCGCGGCGGTGGCGCGCGTGGTCGAACGGACCGGCGCTGACGAACTGATGCTGTCGGGCGCGACATTCGATCCGGGCGCGCGCCGTCGCTCGCTGGAATTGACCGCAAAAGCATTGGTCTAGGGTGGTTTCCCTAGGGGCAAACTGGTTGCGGTGGAGACCACTTGCTCGTACAGTGCGCAAATATGCTACGCAAGATAGCAACAATGTAACAAGCAGGATGGGCAGCCGCAGGCTGCCGGAGGAGCATGCGCGATGAGTTCGAAGCCCGCCCGCACCAGCGCCGCGGCCAGCCTGGCCAAGGCGCTGGCGAAGTGTCTGACAACGGCCATGCTGCCGGGCGACGCGCCCTTCACCGAAGATGAACTCGCCAAGGCGGCGAACTTCGCGCTCGCCACCGCGCTGGAACGCAACGGCAGCGAGCCTGCGATTGCCATCGAGTCGGTGTCCGGTACCGCCCACGAACGCTTCATGCGGATCGCGGTGGTCAATGACGACGGGCCGTTCCTTGTCGATTCGGTCGCCGCGACCCTCGCCGCGCATGGCATCGCGATCGATCGCCTGATTCACCCTGTCGTCGCCGTAAGGCGCGATGCCTCCGGCACGCTGACCGCGATCGTCGCGGGCGAGGCCGCGGGCGAGCGGCGCGAATCGCTGATCTATATCGAAGCCCAGCGCGTCGATGCCCGGCAGCGGCGGCGGATCGACCAGGCGATCGGCGCAACGCTGGCCGACGTGCGCGCGGCGGTGAGCGACTGGCCCAAGTTGCAGGTCGCCATGGCCGCAGACGCCGAATCCTGCCCGGACAGCGAGGGCGCGGCGCTGCTGCGCTGGTTCAACGACGGGATGCTGACCCAGCTTGGCCACGTTACCCGCCACCGCGATGGATCGCAGAGCAATGCGCTGGGGATTTGCCGCAAGAGCGCCAAGGCGCTGCTCGGCCCGATTTCCTATGACCGCGCCTTCGCCTGGTTCGACGACCCGCAAAAGGGCGCGCACATTCCGCTGGTGGTCAAGTCCAACGTTTACAGCACCGTGCATCGCCGCACGCCGCTCGACCTGTTCATCCTGCCGGTGCACGAAAAGGGTCGGCTCGTCGCGTTGTCGGTCCATGCCGGGATCTGGACCAGTGCAGCGCTGGCCGCCGCGCCGACACAGGTGCCGCGCCTGCGCTCGCAACTGGCGGACATCGCCCGCCGTTTCGGTTTTTCGCCCCAGGGTCATGCCGGCAAGGCGCTGGTCCACGCCCTGACCGAACTGCCCCACGACGTTCTGGTGAGCTTCACCGACGACCAGATCGAGCACATCACTACCAACGTGATGAGCCTGACTGACCGGCCCCGGCCCAAGCTGGCGCTGATTCCCGCGCCGCTGATGCGCCACCTGTTCGCCTTCGTCTGGTTGCCGCGCGATACCATGTCGACCAACACCCGGACGCAGGTTCAGGCGATGCTGGTCGAGGCCTGCGATTCCCCGGTGCTGGACTGGAGCACCGGGATCGAAGGCAACCTGGCGCTGCTGCGCGTTGTCCTCGACCTGCCCGAGGTTGCGCATATTCCCGACGAAGCTCCGCTCGACGCGCGGCTCCAGTCGATGCTGCGCGGCTGGGCCGAAGCGGTGGAAAGCGAGATCGCGGCGAGCGAGGAGCCCAGCCGTGCCGCCGCCATCGCCATGCGCCACGCCGAAGCCTTCCCGCTGGCCTACCGCGCCGAATATGGCCCGGCGGAAGCCGCGCTCGACATCGCGCGCCTCCGCCGCCTTGCCGGTGAGGGCGAGGATGGGCCGCGCCGTGGCATCCGCCTGCACGCCATGCCCGGCGACGGAGCGGGTCGGCTGCGACTCAAGCTGTACCAGCGCTTTGGTTCGCTGACCCTGTCCGACGCGGTGCCGGCGCTGGAGAACTTCGGTTTCCGCGTGATCGAGGACGTGCCCACCGAACTCGATGAAGGGCGGCTCGGCACGATCCACGATTTCCTGCTCGCCCTGCCTGTCGGCATGGAAGAGGCAACCTTGCTCAAGCGGTCCGACGCGATCGAGCAGGCGGTTGCCGACGTCCTCAACGGCGCGGCGGAGGATGATCCGTTCAACCGCCTGATCACTACCGTCGCGCTTCATGCCGGGGAAGCGAACTGGCTGCGCGCCTGGTATCGCTATCTGCGGCAGGCGGGGCTGAACTTCAGCGTCCCCACCGTGGTCGACGCGCTGCACCATGCGCCGACCGTGACCAGGGGGCTGATCGCGCTGTTCGTGGCGCGGCACGATCCCGCGTACCGTGGTGAGCGTGCCAAGGGCGAGGACCACGCCCAGGCCACGATCCGCGACGGTCTCGCCCAGGTTTCCGCGATCAACGACGATCGCCTGCTGCGCCAGTATCGCGCCGTGGTCGAGGCGATGCTGCGCACCAACGCCTTCGCCCTGGCGGCGAACGAGGCATTGGCGTTCAAGCTCGATTCGGCGCTGATCCCGGGCCTGCCCAAGCCGCTGCCATGGCGTGAGATCTTCGTCTATTCACGCCGGGTCGAAGGCATCCACCTGCGCGCCGGGCCGGTTGCGCGCGGGGGCCTCAGATGGTCTGACCGGCGCGACGACTTCCGTACCGAGATTCTCGGGCTGATGAAGGCGCAGCGCGTCAAGAACGCGGTCATCGTGCCGACCGGGGCCAAGGGTGGGTTCTATCCCAAGCAGTTGCCTGACCCGCGCACCGATCGCGACGGCTGGCTGGCCGAAGGCAAGGACAGCTACAAGATCTTCATCCGCACCCTGCTGTCGATCACCGACAACATCGTCGACAACAAGGTGGTCCACCCCAAGGGCGTGGTGGTTCGCGATGGCGATGACCCCTATTTCGTGGTCGCCGCCGACAAGGGTACGGCCACCTTCTCCGATACCGCCAACGCCATCGCCGAAGCGGACGACTTCTGGCTTGACGACGCTTTCGCCAGCGGCGGATCGAAGGGCTATGACCACAAGGCGATGGGCATCACCGCCAAGGGCGCGTGGATCTCTGTCCAGCGCCACTTCCTCGAAATGGGCATCGACGTGCAGACCCAACCGGTCCGCGTCATCGGTTGCGGCGACATGTCGGGCGACGTGTTCGGCAACGGCATGTTGCTTTCGAGGGCGATCAAGCTGGTCGCGGCGTTCGACCATCGCCACATCTTCCTCGATCCCGATCCCGACCCGGCGAAAAGCTGGAAGGAACGCGCGCGCATGTTCGCCCTGCCGCGTTCCAGTTGGGAAGATTACAACAGGAAGCTGATCTCCAGCGGCGGCGGGGTGTTCGCCCGCAGCCTCAAGGAAATCCCGCTGTCGCAGGAAGTGCGCGACCTGCTGGGCATCGACCAGGAGAGCATGGATCCCGACAGCCTGATCACCGCGATCCTCAAGGCCAAGGTCGACCTGTTGTGGTTCGGCGGAATCGGCACCTATGTAAAAGCGGCGAGCGAGAACAACGTCCAGGTGGGTGATCCCGCCAACGACGCACTGCGCGTCAACGGCGAGGATCTGCGGGTCAGGGTGATCGGCGAGGGTGCGAACCTTGGCTGCACCCAGGCCGGACGGATCGAATTCGCCCTGGCCGCCAATGGAGGACCCGGGGGACGGATCAACACCGACTTCATCGACAATTCCGCCGGGGTCGATTGCTCGGACAACGAGGTCAACATCAAGATCGCCCTGGCCGCCGCCAAACGCGCCGGACGGCTGACCGAGGGCGGGCGGGTGAAGGTGCTCGAAAGCATGACCGACGAGGTTTCGGCGATCGTGCTCGAGGACAACCGCCTCCAGGCGCTGGCGCTGTCGATCGCCCAGTCGGGCGGCGCGGCGGCGATGGGATCGCAACTGCGCCTGATCGAGAACCTCGAGGCCGCCGGCCAGCTTGATCGCAAGACCGAGGGACTGGCCGATGGCGAGGTGCTGATGCGCCGCGCGCTCGATGGCTTCGGGCTGACCCGTCCGGAACTCGCTGTGCTGCTGTCCAGCGCCAAGCTCGATTTGCAGGACGTGCTCGAACATTCCACCGTGGTCGACGATCCGGGGCTGGCCGACGAGGTGATCGACAAGTTCCCGACCCAGATGCGGGTCAAGTTCAAGCGCGAAATCCTGCACCATCGCCTCCGCCGCGAGATCATCGCGACACGCCTGGCGAATCGCCTCGTCAACCGGCTTGGGCTGATCCATCCGTTCGAACTTGCCGAAGAGGAAGGGGCGACACTGGCCCAGGTCACGGCGGCCTTCGTCGCGGTCGAGCGGCTGTTCGGGATGGACGCGGTATGGCAGGCGATCGAGACGACGCCGATGCCCGAGGCCGCGCGCATCCTGCTGTTCGACCGCGTGGCGGCGGTGATGACCGACCACATGGCCGACATGCTGCGCGCCGGTGGCGGTTCGGTCGTGCCTTCGAAACTGGTCGCCGATCTCGGCCCCGGGGTGAAGGCGCTGATGCAGAACACCGAGAGCCTTCTGGCGAGCGAGGCGCGAAGCCAATCCATCCGGATCCGCAACGATCTGACGGCGACCGGCGCGCCCGAGGCGGTGGTGGCGCAGGTTGCCCTGCTGTTCGATCTCGACGGGGCGATCGGGCTGGCCAACCTTGCCCGCGATTGTTCGGTTGCGCCGCGCGCGATCACGCAATCGTTCACCGATCTTGGCGCGCGCCTCGGGCTTGACTGGGCGCAACTGGCGGCGGCGCGGATGAGCCCGTCCGATCCGTGGGAGCGCCTGCTGGTCAATGGCCTTGCCCGCGATTTCCAGCAGATGCGGCTCGATTTCCTGCGCCGCCACATGGGGCGCAGGTGCGATCCGACCGGGGTGGTGGAAACCTGGGCCGAAAGCCAGGCCCCCGCGATCCGCCAGTTCCGCACCGTGGTCGCGCGAGCCCAGGCGGCGGCTCCGGTCGCTCCGGCAATGCTCGCGCAACTTGCCAGCCAGGCGCGGAACCTATTGGGGAGGTAGTGTCGGCGCGGGGCGGTCCAACTCGCCCGCTGCCCAACGCGCGGCGTCGGCCACGGCGGGATCAGGATCGCTGGTCAGCGCCGTGACCAGCGGCATCAGACCTGCTTCGCCGCTGTTCCCGGCGGCATAGAGGCAATTGCGCACGAACCGGTCGCGCCCGATCCGCTTGATCGGCGATCCCGAGAACAGGCGGCGGAACCCCGCATCGTCCAGCGCCAGCAACTCCGCGAGCTTCGGCGCGGCGAGTTCGGCGCGGGGGAGGAAGGCCTTCATCCGGTGCGCGGCATCGGCGAACTTGTTCCACGGGCACACCGCCAGGCAATCGTCACAGCCATAGATCCGGTTGCCCAGCGCCTTGCGGAATTCGAGCGGCACCGGGCCTTTCAACTCGATCGTGAGGTAGGAGATGCACCGCCGCGCATCGACCACATAGGGCTGCGGGAAGGCGTCAGTCGGACAGGCGCGCTGGCAGGCGTTGCACGAGCCGCAACGATCGGCACCGGGCTCGTCCGGGCAAAGCTCAAGAGTGGTGTAGATTGCCCCGAGGAACAGCCATGAGCCATGGTCGCGGCTGACCATGTTGCTGTGCTTGCCCTGCCAGCCCAGTCCCGCCGCCTGCGCCAGCGGTTTTTCCATCACCGGCGCGGTGTCGACGAAGACCTTTACGCCAACCCCGCCCAGTCCGCGCCGTTCGGCTTCGGCAACCAGCCAGCGGGCCAGCGCCTTGAGCGCCTTCTTGACGGTATCGTGGTAATCGGCCCCCTGCGCATAGACCGAGATCCGTCCGCGATCCGGCGCGCCCGCCAGTTCGAGCGGGTCGCAGGCCGGGGCATAGCTCATCCCAAGGGCGATCACGCTGCGTGCCTCGGGCCACAGGCCACCGGGACTGCGGCGGTGGTGCGCGCGATCGGCCATCCACGCCATGTCGCCGTGCATCGCGGCCCCGATCCATGTTTCGAGCCGCGCCGCCCGCTCGGCATCTTCCGCCGCCGCGGCAATGCCACAGGCAACGAAGCCCAGCCGCCGCGCCTCGGCCGCCAGGTCGTGCTTGAGCGCTTTGGTTTGCGCCGCGTTAACCAAACTTCCTGTTGCTCCTGTTCACAGCCTCTCCATAGTGGGCATTGATGATGAAGCTAGGGGAAGGACCGATGGCGGGCAATGCGGGCGAAGCGGCAGCACGCCCGCTCGCGATCGAGGCGCGTGGCCTGGTCAAGCGGTTCGACGGGTTTACGGCGGTCGACGGGGTTGACCTGTCGGTGCCGGAGGGCGCGATCTACGGCGTGCTTGGCCCCAATGGCGCGGGCAAGACCACCACGTTGCGGATGCTGCTGGGGATCATCGATCCCGATGCCGGGCTGCGCCGCGTGCTGGGGCACGAACGTCCGCACGAGGTGGCTCACGCCATCGGCTACCTGCCCGAAGAGCGCGGGCTCTATCCGGCGATGAAGGCCTATGAGGCGATTGCCTTTCTTGGTGCGCTGCGCGGACTGCCACTGGCCGAAGGGCGCAAGCGCGGCAAGGTGCTGCTTGAAGAGCATGGTCTTGGCTACGCCATCGACCGCCAGATCCGCCAGTTGTCCAAGGGCATGGCCCAGCAGGTCCAGTTGCTCGGCACGCTGGTCCACGATCCCCGGCTGGTGATTTTCGACGAGCCGTTTTCGGGCCTCGACGCGCTCAACCAGGGCAAGCTTGAGAAGATGATCCGCGGCCTTGCCGCCAAGGGAACGACGGTGATCTTCTCCACTCACGTCATCGCTCACGCCGAGCGGCTGTGCGACGAGGTGGCGATCATCGCCGGGGGCAGGGTGCCCTTCGCGGGACCGGTCGACGTCGCGCGCGACCGCATCCGCCCGCAGGTACGGCTCGAAACCCGCGCCGACGAAGGGCCGTGGCGCGCTGCGCTTCCAGCAGACGCGCGGCACGAAGGCGCGTTCTGGTACTTCAACCTGCCCGACAGCGGGATCGAACCGCTGCTGCGCGCATTGATCGAGGGCGAGGCGGGGATCCTCTCGCTGTCGATCGAGCGCGCCGGGCTGCACGATGCCTTCGTCGCCATTGCCGGCGAAGCGGCGGCGCGCGCGCTGGAAGAGGACAAGCCCGAGGAGCCGCGTCGATGAGCAGTTCAACCGGCGGCGGCCGCCTTTCCACGCTCGCCGCGGCCTATGTCGTCGCGCGGCGCGATTTTCTCGCCAGCCTGTTTTCGCGCAGCTTCATCTTCTTCCTGATCGGGCCGCTGTTTCCCTTGCTGATCGGCGGGCTGGCCGGAGGCATCGGCGCGCAGGTCCAGCAGAATGTCGAGCCGCCCAAGCTGGGCGTGGCGATGAGCGAGTTCGACACCCTGTCGATCATCCGCGCGCGGCACGAGCTGGCCGGGAAGCTCAACCAGGGCGTGCCCGAACTGATCGAGGTGAAGGGCACCAAGCCCGGTGTGCCGGTCGATCCGGCGGCGGCGATGCGCCAATCGCACGCCAATCTGGCGGCGATCCTGTCCGGCACTCCCGAGGCGCCGGTCCTGACCGGCCCGCCGGGGCGGATCGAACAGTGGCAGGGCGTAGTCTCGATGATCGCCTATGAGGCGACGAGTCAGGCGCCCGATCGCTATCCGGTGGTTTCGCTCGCCAAGGTCGCGACCAGCACCGCCGACCAGAACCGCAGCCGGATCATCACCGCGCAGCTTGGCCAGGTCGTTCTGTTCCTGCTGACCATGCTGCTGGCGGGCATGGTGCTGTCCAACCTGGTCGAGGAAAAGGGCAACAAGATCATCGAGGTGCTGGCCGCGGCGATCCCGATGGACGCGGTGTTCCTGGGCAAGCTGTTCGCCATGCTCGCGGTATCGTGGGTCGGGCTGACCGTGTGGGGCGCAATGATCGGCACGGTGTGGATCGGGGCGGGTCACTCGCTGGGCGACTATCCCGCCCCGGCCGTCGGTTGGCCGATGTTCCTGGGGCTGGCGGTGATCTACTTCTCGCTCGCCTACCTGCTGCTCGGTTCGCTGTTCCTGGCGATCGGATCGATGGCGACCACGATCCGCGAGGTTCAGACCTTGTCGATGCCGATTTCGATGCTCCAGCTGCTCAACTTCTTCTTCGCCAGCTATGCCATGTCAAAACCGGGCAGCGCGATGGAATTGATCGCGGCGATCGTCCCCTTCTCCTCGCCCCTCACCATGATCGCCCGTGCCGCGCTCGACGCGGCGCTGTGGCCGCACCTGCTGGCGATCGCCTGGCAAGTGCTGTGCGTTGCGGTGCTGGTGCGGATCGGGGCGCGGCTGTTCCGCACCTGGGTGATGAAGAGCGGGCCTTCGGGGGCAAAGCGCCGCCGCTGGTGGCAGCGCGGTGCGGCAATCACGGTGGAGGCAGCGGGGCGGTCGGCCTGAGGAGGCGGCCGGGGGTTTCTATTGACTCTCTGGTAAGTTCGGCGAGATAAGTCCCAAGGGGCAACTGAATGCGCCGCGAGCGCGCCGGAGAGGATTACCGATGGCAACCCAAGCAACCGCGCCCGACCAGGCATTTACCTATCGCCGCTCGCCCAGCGCGACCGAGGCGTTCGAGGGCTGGCTGAAGGAGCACGGGCAGGAACTGCCGCGCCACACCGAAAAGTGGGATGTAAGCCGCAGCGACATCTACGTCGAGGATCGCTGGCAGCCGATCTTTGCCGAGATGCGGGCGCAGGCGCCGGTCAACAAGGTCCACGAAAGCCCCTACGGCGCGCACTGGAACGTCACCACGGTCAAGACCATCCAGCACGTCGAATCGCTTCCCGAACTCTATTCCTCGTCGTGGGATCGCGGCGGCATCACCATCGGCGATCCGCCGCCAGACGTTACCCCCGAACGGCTCGAGGAACGCCGCCTGCCGATGTTCATCGCGATGGACCGGCCCGAACACACCGGCCAGCGCCGCACCGTCGCCCCGGCTTTCACTCCGGGCGAAATCGCCTTCATGGAGGCTGAAGTCCGCGCCCGCACCGCCGCAACGCTCGATACCCTGCCGTTCGGCGAGCAGTTCGACTGGGTCGACAAGGTTTCGATCGAGCTGACCACCGGCATGCTGGCGATCCTGTTCGGCTTCCCGTGGGAAGACCGCCGCTTGCTGACTTTCTGGTCGGACTGGTCGGGCGATGTCGAACTTGGCCTCGCCCGCGGGCTGGAGGATCTGCGCTTCGAGATCCTGAACGAGATGGCCCATTACTTCTCGCGGCTGTGGGGCGAGCGGATGAACGCGCCGCAGACCCGCGACCTCATTTCGATGATGATCCATTCGGACGCGATGAGCCACATGAGCCCGCAGGAGTTCATGGGCAATCTTGTGCTGCTGATCGTTGGCGGCAACGACACCACCCGCAACACCATGTCGAGCATCGTCCATGCGCTCGACAAGTTCCCCGACCAGCGCGACCTGTTCGAGAAGGACCCCTCGGTGATCCCCAATGGGGTGCAGGAATGCATCCGCTATGCAACCCCGCTCGCCCACATGCGCCGCACCGCCACCGCCGATGCCGACCTGTTCGGCAACGAGATCAAACAGGGCGACAAGCTGATCATGTGGTACATTTCGGCCAATCGCGATGAAGAGGTGTTCGCGGATGCCGACAAGCTGATCCTCACCCGCGAAAACGCCCGGCGTCACCTGTCGTTCGGCTATGGCATCCACCGCTGCGTCGGTGCGCGGCTGGCCGAATTGCAGCTCAAGATCCTGATGGAAGAAATGCACAAGCGCCGCATGCGCGTGCACGTCACTGGCGAGGCCCGCCGGGTCCGGGCCAACTTCGTCCACGGCTTCCGCAAGCTGGAAACCACGATCGAGAAGTTCTGAGCGCGGTCAGCTAGCGGCGCACTTCCCAGGCAAGCACGCCGCTTTCCTTGGGCATCGGCAATGGCCGCAGCCAGTCGGGAATCTCACCCTTGGACACCCGCGCGGCAAAGCCGTGAGGTCCGTAGGCGCGGTAGGTTTTCACCTCGTTGGTCGCCGGGTCCATCACCACGTAGCGTACGCCGTGCCGGTCAAGGATCGTGCGCGCCACCGGCGGATCGACGATGAAGGCGACCATGACGTCGTGCATCGGCAGCGCGCCGCGATGATGGCCGGTGGCGACCACGGCGTGCGGCGTGTGCAGCAGGAGCCAAGGCCCCTCGTCAAGCGGGGCCAGTATGGTGCCGGCGGGCAGAGCTGCTAGCGCCGGCAAGGCAAGCTGTGGATCGTGGGATGCCACCGCCTTGGCCTGCGCCGTTGCCTGCGTGCTTACGGTCTTGTCGGCTCCGAACGCCGAGCCAACCAGATAGACGGGTAGCGCGGGCATCACGATCGCCACCATCGTCAGTCCAACGGCAATCCTTCGCACAGGCTCGCGCGTGATTTCCATCCGCTGCACCAGTGAGCGCACCAGCCAGGCCAGCGGAACCAGCGCGAAGGCGATGCAGAAGGCCATCGAGCGCAATACCATGGTGCCGAGCAACAGGCTTCCCGCCAGCAACAGCAGGTAATCGAGCCAGGTTTGCCGCCGCGCGCCGTCGCTTGCCCGGTAGAGCTGCCAGGCGGCGAGCAGGCCAACGAGCGGCGGAATGGTCCACTGCACCATTGCGGGATTGTCGAGCCACCAGACGGGGAGTCCTTCAAGCACGTTGTCGTGCCAAACCTTGGTCAGCAGCGGATCGAGGCCGCCGAACGGCCCGGCGCTGCAGGCCGGGGCGATTGCCAGGACGGTTGCTCCGGCGGCAAGGCCCGTCAAGCCAAGCCCGACGAGGATCCGCATCGGCGAAGTGCCTGCGAGGCGCGAAACGATTTCGGTCCCGATCGCGGCGACGGCGAGGCCGACAAGATAGGCGGGCGACACCGCGTCGCAATAGTTGGTCCAGTCAGGCCCGCGGGTCAGCGCGAAGGCGACGAACGAGACGGCAGCGAGTGTCGTGGCGAAATTGCGGAATCGCGTGGCCTGGTCGGGCGCGCGCAGCCAACCGAGCGCGAAAATCGCCCCGAACAGTGCAGCCAGCGGCAGCAGTTCGAGGCTGATCGCCATGCCGACGGCGATCGCCGCCCCGGCGATCCGCCCTCCGCGGCGCAGATCGCTATCGACCATGCCCAAAAGAGCGATGGCGGCCGCGACGATTTGCCAGCCGTGGTGATCGACCCGGGTGGGGAGTATCTGAGTGACGATCGGGAACGAGGTTCCGGCCAGCATGGCGACGTAGCCGGCAAGCTGGGCATCGAACAGCCGTGCGGCGACGCGGGCCAGCACGAACAGGATCGCTCCAAAGGTGGCGAGCGGCACAATGACGCTTGCCGCCTGCTCAGCAAGACCGGCGCCAAGCAGGGGCCGCAGGGCCAGCTCGACCAGTGCGATCGGCAGGTCGACCAGCCGCGACCAGTGCATCACAACGCCCTGGGGCGGATCAATGCGGTACTGATGGAGGTCGAACCAGCCCTGCCCCTTCAACAGGTCGCGAACCTGGACCAGCCGCAGGGTATCGTCGGGATCGGCCTGGCGCAGTCTGGCGATGAACGGCCAGCGGTACAGCAGGTAGATTGCAGAAAAGCCCAGCCAGAACGGCATGATCCGGCGGAGCAGACCGGCTGTCTGCGCTGGTTCGGACCGGGATGGCGTCATGCCCGCGCGTCCGGTCGGAAGATCAGCGCCTTGCGCAGCAGCCAGGTCACGGTGAAACTGGTGCCGATCGCGACCAGCTTGGCAAGGCGCGGGTCGATCCCGACGTGGCTTGCCGCACCGACGATCAACGTCGTCAGCGCCAGCCCGAGCAGTGCGGAAAGGACGAACATCGCCTTCTGGCGGGTCCTTTCAGGGCCACGCTGGGCGACGCCTTCGGTAAATACCGCGCGGCTCGACAGGAGCCAGTGCGCGACGATGCCGAGCGAATAGCCGATCGAGGCAGCGAGCATCGCCGGGGTGCCGACGTGGAGCATGGCAAGGAACGACCCCATGTCCACCCCCAGCGCCAGCACGCTGGCGAGGAGGTAGCGCAGGAGGACAATGTCGGCGGCGCGGCGCAGCATGGCGAAGCCCTGGTTCAGGCGGCGTCGCGCTGCTTGGCGGGAGCGATGCGCCCGGGCACGTCGCGGACCGAGGCGAGCGCGGCGGCTTGATCATCGCTGACCTCGCGACGTCCGGCCGCGGCCAGGACACGCTCGGCACCTTCGTCGCCGGCTTCATGGTATTCGGCATCCTCGTTGACGCACCACACGTCATAAACCCGTTCACCAGCGATGATGTTCTCGACCGTCAGCATGGCCGTCATCATCGCATGGTCCTGATTGTTGTAACGGTGCATGCCGTTGCGCCCGACCAGGTGCAGCGTCGGATAGGCTTGTTCCAGCTCGGTCCGCATCGCGGCGACGTGCGATGCATAGTCCTCATCATAGACGGGATAGGCCTTTTCCTGGCGGACGACGGCTCCGCCGATTACCTGCTCGGCGGAGACCAGTCCAAGCTGCGCCAGTTCGCGGGTAGCCAGCGCGATCAGGTCATCGTCGGCCATCGACCACAACCCGTCGCCCTCGAAGCAGAAGTATTCGAGTCCGACGCAGGCGACCGATTCATCGGGCACCATTTCCGGCGACCATGAGCGGAAGTTCTGGATGCGGCCCACCTTGACCTTGCTGTCGTGGATATAGATCCAGTTGTCGGGGAACAGATCGTCCGACCTGATCTTGAGCGCCACCGTCAGGAAGTCGCGGTAGCGCAGTTCCTTGGCGTTGAGGCTGGTGTCTGGCAGCGGGTGCATGCGCGCAGCCAGTTCGCGCATCGGCGCGGAACTGATCGCGTGGCGCGCGGTGATCACGGTATCGCCCTGCGGGCCCGTCGCTGTCATGCGCCAGCCGCCCTGGCCATCGCCGGCAAGCTGCTTGAGCGCGTGGCCCATCAGCACTTCGCCCTTGCCGCTGGCCACGATCTTGTCGCGCGCGGCATCCCACATCATCCCCGGACCCTGGCGCGGATAGCGGAAGGTTTCGAGCAGGGTTTTCACTTCCTGACCGTCGTTGGGTCGCTTGTTGAGACCCAGGCTACGCTTGAGCCCGTCGACCACCGCGCCCCACAGCGACAGGCCCTTGATCCGCTGGGCGGCCCAGTCCGCGCTCATCTCGTCACAGGGCATGCCCCAGACCTTCTCGGTGTAGGTCTTGAAGAAGATCGAATAGAGCTTTTGGCCGAACTGATTGACGGTCCAGTCCTCGAAGCTTTTCACCTGCTTGTTGGGGAAGGCCTTGGCCTTGGCGAAGCTGACCATGCACAGGGTCGAACGGATGATCCCCAGGTTCCACAGCGCTTCGAAGGCGCGCAGCGGGTAGGAGTAAAACTTGCCCTCATAGTAGATGCGGCTCATCCGCGGGCGCTGGATGAAATCATCGGGCAGGATCTCGTTCCACAGGTCGACGACCTGCTGGCTCTTGGAAAAGAAGCGGTGTCCGCCGATGTCGAAGCGGTAGCCTTCGTGCTCGACCGTCCGGCTGATCCCGCCGACGTAGGTTGCGTCCTTTTCGATGATCGCCACCGAATAACCGGCCTTGGTCAGCAGATAGCCCGCGGTCAGCCCGGCCGGCCCCGCTCCGATGATCGCCACGTCAACCTGCTGTCCCGCAGCACCCGAACCCGAGAAAGATTTAGCCACGCATTTGCCCCCGTTTGGTCTTGGGGCAGGAGTGA
This sequence comes from Sphingomonadales bacterium, assembly GCA_028868335.1. GTDB lineage: Bacteria > Pseudomonadota > Alphaproteobacteria > Sphingomonadales > Sphingomonadaceae > Novosphingobium. The sequence continues at coordinate 16,612 of JAGWUU010000030.1, forward strand.
AGGAAATTGGCTAATCCAAGGTTAACGCGGCACGCATTTTCGCGCCGGAAGCCGCGCGTTCTGGTGCGGACGGTGGGACTCGAACCCACACGAGCAAGGCTCAGGGGATTTTAAGTCCGGAGCGAGAATGTTGCGAAAGTTGCCCTAACAAGCCCAAACTGCCCAATCCGTAGGAATTCTTCCAACCAGCGGCCATCGGAGCATTCCGTTGGATTCC